>NZ_NPIA01000002.1:300000-476844 GCF_002262935.1 Lottiidibacillus patelloidae
ATTTTCTGCCTTACCATGTCCATAAGGATGATCCTTATCAGGTGGCAACTTTGCTGCTCTTAATCCGACATAAACAGCCATTGAACCCGCAACATCTGAAGCGGAATGAAGTGCATCTGCAATTAATGCTCTACTGTTTGAAATTACTCCGATTACACCTTTAATAATTGCTAAGACTAAGTTGATTACGACGCCAACCATTGCTGCGAACTCTGCTTGTTTAAAACGTTCTTTCTTTTCCACTCCATCACCTCGCACTTTATTGAAATTATATCTTTGATTATCTTTTCCTAAAGTTCACGATTCATGAAGGTATAACCACTTATTAGCTTAAATAAATGGATAAAACGTGGGAAAAAATTATCCCACGTTTGTTTTTATATTTCATCTTCTACATCGACTTTCTTCGGCTTTAAGCGTTCACGTTCCATCGCTCTCCACTTTAAGACTAACCATAATTGTGCTGCGATAAATAATGATGAATACGTACCTGCTACAAGTCCGACAAGTAGTGCAAATGAGAACCCGCTAATCGCACCGCTTCCGAATATGAATAATGCTAGGGCAGCGAATACTACTGTTAATACAGTATTTAATGAACGCTCAAATGTTTGTTGTAAGCTCAAGTTTACAACATCTACTAAGTCCTCAAATACTTTCACTTTCTTTTTCGCTTTTAGATTTTCACGAATTCGGTCAAACGTAACAATCGTATCGTTTATTGAATAACCGACAATCGTTAACACGGCAGCGATAAAGTATAAGTTAACTTCAATGTGCAACATGCTGAATAAGACAATAATGAAAAATGCATCATGTAATAAGGCGACTATTGCCGAAATACCGAATAAAAATTCAAAGCGAATAGTTACATATAAAACGATACCAATTGACGCATATAAAACCGCAAAGAATGCATTTTTAGCAAGTTCTTGTCCAACTACAGGGGAAACGGTTGATACGTTTGGCTCAACACCATATTTATCCTGTAATTTTTCTTTAACGTTTGCAATTTCATCTTTAGAGAAGACTCCAGCATAGTGAGCAAATTTCATACTGTCATTTTGCCCTGCAGCTGTAACAGCATTAGGCTTTAAGTCCATTTCCGTTAAATCACTTTCAAATTGTTCATTTGTTATAGAAACATTTGGCGTTATTTCTACTTTTGTTCCACTAACAAAATCAATTCCTAAGTTTAAGCCGAAAATTAGCAATGACAATAGACCAATAACGATAAATCCAATTGACGCTGTGAAAAATCTTTTGCGTTTGCTTACGAAATCAAATTTATACTTTGGCTCATAAATACCTTCTTGAGAATTAGCAATATCTTTTATTTCTTCTTGCTTTAAGCCAAATAAACCTGGCTTTTTGTCCATGTAACGACTATTAACCCAAAGCCCAAGTAATAATCTTGAACCATATACTGCTGTAATTAAACTTACTACAATACTGACGATTAACATTAAGGCAAACCCTTTAACTGAGCTTGTCCCAAAGATAAATAAAACTCCCGCTGCTAAAATCGTCGTAATATTCGCATCTAAGATTGTAGCTAAAGATCTTCTGTTCCCCGAGCGGAATGCAGATAATGTCGTCTTTCCAATACGAAGTTCCTCTTTAATACGTTCATACGTAATAATATTCGCATCTACTGCCATACCTACACCTAAGATTAAAGCAGCTATTCCAGGTAATGTTAAGACTGCATTTAGCCCTTCAAATACAACTAATATTAAGTAAATATAAGCGCTTAATGTAACAACTGCTACAACGCCTGGCAGACGGTAATAGAAAATCATAAATAAGAATATTAGTGCAACACCGATAGCACCTGCAAAAATTGTTTTATTCATTGACTCTTCGCCAAGCTTTGCACCTACAGATTGTGAGTAGATTTCCTCTAACTTAACTGGTAGTGCACCCGCATTTAAAATCTCTGCTAAGTTCGTTGCTTCGTCAACTGTGAAATTTCCTTCTATCACAATATCTTTTTGGGTTAATACTTCATTAACTCTTGGTGCAGAAATAAATTTACGTGCATATTCTGGCTTTTCTAGTTCTGCAGCATAAGAGTCTCCTTCTTCGTAATCAAGCCAAATAACTAAGAAGTTTTCTGGATACATATTTTTAATTTTTCTTGTAATATCTTCAAAAACTTTAGCATCTTTAAGTGTAATAGCTACGAGCGGTTCATTTTGTTCATTATAAGATAATCTTGCTGATTTTAATTCAGATCCGTTCATCATTTCAACATCATTAACATCACGGAACGTAAGGTTTGCTTCTGTTGATAATAAGTCGCGTGCTTCGCTTTGATCTTCAACTCCTGCAAGTTGTACACGAATACGGTCCGAACCTTCAGGAACAATATCTGGTTCTGCAACGCCGATTACGTCAATACGCTTCCATAAAGCAGAAATCGCACTTTTAATCATGTCTTCTGTAACTTCATCACCTTCAAGCGGATGTACTTGATAGAGGATTTCAAAGCCACCTTGTAAATCTAGTCCTAACTTAATTTCATCAGTAGTTGTTTTTCCAAAATAACCGATTACTGAACCTATCAGTAAAACGATCATAAAAAAGATTGCTATACGCCCTTTTCTTACCATAATCTGTAATTTCCTCCTTCATGATGAAGCCGCTAAAAAGTTTTATGTACACGCGACATTTGCCTTATTTCATAATGTTTAATTATGCTATAGACTAATTTTTCTGTCAATTTTCCTTTTTAAAATCCTCAAATGTTGACATCCAATCGTCATTAGTAATTGCTTCTGTCGTTAACCAGTTCATATAGTCGGTTGGTGTCACTCTCAAAATGTCATTGATCAAGTCATGCATAAGTGGCTCTTCCGTTTTCTTCTTTCTTTTCTTTAAAACGACTTTCCAAATTTCATCTACAGTAGCACGTTCATATCCTAACATATGCAATTCCTCTAATTTGCTCGTAATGACTGGTAAAGCTCTTTCTTTCCAAACTGCCATATTTTGCTCCAACATGTAACCCCCTTTTATCATTTAAAAAATTGAGTACAAAACGATGCCTACCGCTAATCCGGCAATTACGACACCTGTCGCTATAGACCAAAATGCGTATCTTAAGCCGATGCCAAATAAACTCGCAGCAACACAAGCACTATAAGCTCCTGTTGTCGGTAATGGTACGGCGGTAAATAAAATTAGCCCTATTGCCCCGAACTTTTCAACATTTTTACTTTTGCTTAATGTTCGATGATAAAGCCAGTGATAAAAACGTTCATATCGTTTATATCTCATTAACCATTTACTAATTGGTTGAAATAATAATAGCATCGGTATAATTGGTAAAAGATTTCCTAATACACTATATAAGAATGCTTCAGGAAATGAAAAACCGTAAGTAAATGCTAAAGGCATGCCTCCTCGTAATTCTAACACAGGCATTGCTGAAACAATCATTACTAAAATTTCTTCTGGTAAAAAGTTTAAATTCTCTGCTAAAAACTGTCTTAATGCTTCTTTCATAATTCACCTCGATAACTTGTCATGCTTGCCCACTTACTAAGCATATAAATAAATAGAGAAAATATCTATAGTTTCTAGAAAGTAGGGGCAATTAAATGTCAAAACAAACGTTTTTAAAGGGAACGTTTATCTTAGTAATGGCCGGTCTAATCACTCGTATATTAGGGTTTATTAATCGAATCGTCGTAGCCCGAATTATGGGACAAGAGGGTGTTGGCCTTTATATGATGGCAGTTCCAACACTATTATTAACGATTACTTTAACACAGTTAGGTTTACCAGTAGCCATCTCTAAACTAGTTGCTGAAGCTGAAGCAATGGGAGATAAACGAAAGGTAAAACGCATATTAGTTGTGTCATTATCAATTACTATTATTTTAAGTATTATCTTTACATCAGGAATGATATTACTTGCACCTTTTTTAGCGAAAACAATGTTAACCGATGCTAGAACTTATTACCCACTAATAGCCATTTCACCAATTGTACCTATTGTCGCAATTTCAGCTGTCTTGCGTGGGTATTTTCAAGGGATGCAAAACATGCGTCCATCTGCATATTCACAAGTAATTGAGCAAGTTGTGCGAATTACGCTCGTTGCAGTGCTAACAAAAGCTTTCTTACCTTATGGTATTGAATTTGCTGCTGCAGGGGCAATGTTCTCTGTCGTGTTAGGAGAGCTTGCATCTTTAGTCTACATGATTACAATGTTTAAACTTAAAAAGCGCGTGAAAGTTCGGCGAAATTTCTTTAAACAATTAGCAAAAGGAAAAGAAACGTTTCAATCATTGATGGCCGTTGCTTTACCGACAACTGGTAGTCGATTAATTGGTTCATTATCATACTTTTTCGAACCTATCGCTGTCGCACAAAGTTTAGCAATTGCTGGAATAGCTACTTCTATAGCAACAAAACAATATGGTGAATTAGCAGGTTTTGCCGTTCCATTATTGTTTTTGCCAACCTTTATCACATATTCCATATCTACCTCATTAGTTCCTGCGATTAGTGAGGCAAAGGCGCAAAAAAAATATATATTAATTGAGCACCGTTTGCAGCAGGCGATGAGGCTGGCACTTATATCAGGAGGAATATCCTTCGTTGTTCTCTATGTCTTTGCCGTACCGATAATGGATTTAATGTATAATGCTCCCAAAGTTGCAGTTTATGTAGAAGTTTTAGCACCATTTTTCATTTTCTTATACTTTCAAGGTCCTTTACAAGCAACACTTCAAGCATTGGAACTAGCTAAGGCTGCTATGATTAATAGTTTAATCGGTGCAGTAGTTCGTATTTTAGCAATCTTCGCTTTAACTTCTCGACCTGACTTAGGAATTATGGGCGCTGCTCTCGCTCTTGGCTTAGGAATTGTATTAGTAACCTTACTGCATTTCGCTACTGTAGTTAAAGCAATAGGGTTCTCAATTTATATTCGTGATTATGCCAAGGCAATACTAATTATTATTATATCAGGAATTGCTGGTCATCAGTTATATACAAATGTATTTACATCTTTTAATTTATTAGGAAATACAATTTTAGCAATATCTTCGACTGTCATTATTTATTCGGTATTTCTTTTACTATTTAATTTAATAAAAAGAAAAGAAGTGTTATTAATACCTGTCATCGGTAAACCTTTAGCATTACTTATTCCTAAAAACAAAAAGTAACCATCACTATTTTATGATGGTTACTTTTTTATTTCTCATCTTTTAAATCAACAAAAAATGTGCCATTTTCATCAATCGTACAAAAGGAAATCTTCTTTATTTCCTTAAAGCCTAGCTTCCTTAACTCTTGCCGGAGCCAAAACTCCGATTTATTTATTTTCCCCAAATGATCTTCTTGTACTTTCCCATCCAGAATAATCGCTAACGGTAATCTAAGTTGTGGATATAGGACATTTTTACGTTGTTTATTATTCCCTTTATTTTTTTCAATAACAGATAACTTTCCAGAAGGTTCTAATATTGCAAATTCCACATCAGAAACTTTTGCGACATCTTTTTCTCTTAGTTGAACTAATAAGTCGTCAAAGTTATACCGTTGTTTCTTCATTTCATTCTCATCAATTTTCCCATTCTTAATTAATACGGAAGGTTTATTATCAACAATCTCTCTAAATTTTTCACTTTTTAAAGAAACAATTGCTAAAGAAACTTGGATAATTAGTAATAAAAAAATAGGTATTAGAGATTGAAGCATAGGCGTTTTTGGATCTTCAATTGAAATTACCGCTAGTTCAGCAATCATGATTGAAACGACAAAATCAACAATACCTAATTGACCAATTTCTCTTTTACCCATTACGCGAAAGACAAAAACAATTATCGCATATAAAACAATTGTCCGAACAAGGATCGTACCATATTCCAATGCATCCATCCTCCTTCATGAATAGTTTTACCTAAATAACTATCTTCATGTTACGAAGGATTTGGAAATGCAAAACTTATTAAAAGAAAATTAAAAATCGGAAATATAAATACGTCGTAGAAATGATTAATGAGACAATAACTACCGGAAATCCAATTTTTACAAACTCCATAAAATGGACTGGTTCCTTTGCTCGTAATGCAAGTCCTGCTACAACTACATTTGCTGAAGCACCAATTAACGTTGCATTTCCTCCAAGGCAAGCTCCTAACGCAAGTGACCACCATAAAGCATCGATATTAACCATTCCATAAGATTGAAATTCAGAAATTACTGGTATCATCGCTGCTACAAAGGGAATATTATCAACAAATCCTGAAAAAATTCCTGATGTCCATAATATTAAAAGCGCTGTTTTAGGAAGATCTCCTTCTGTATAATAAATAATCTTTTTCGCAAACTCATCAATTAACCCTACGCTCTCTAAGCCCCCAACAAGCATAAATAATCCGATAAAGAAGAATAATGTAACCCATTCTACAGATTTAAATACTTCTTCAGCATCATGTTCTTTATGTGTCAATAACATGAGCAGAAGTGCACCCGACATCGCAACGCTCGTTAAATCAATATGTAAAATCGGATGTAAAATAAAGCCGGCGATAGTCATTAAAAGAACGGAAACTGATTTTATTAATACCGGACCTTTCTTTAAATAGTCTGTAGGATTGATCTGCATTATATTCTCTTGTTGCAATGATGTTATTGACAATTTATCTTTATAAAAATAAGCGAGTCCAAACAATATTATAATTAGAATAAATAATGCTACAGGCGCTAAATTAATTAAGAAGTCATTGAATGTTAAATGGTTAACGGCTTGCCCAATCATGATGTTTGGGGGATCACCAATTAATGTAGCCGTACCACCAATGTTTGAGCTAATTATTAATGCAATTAAATAAGGCACTGGAGGAACTTCAATTAGTTTCGTAATCGTTAGCAGAATTGGAACAAATAAAAGCACTGTCGTAACATTGTCTAAAAAAGCAGAGCCAATAGCTGTTAGTGTTGAAGTTACAATCAATAATGGCACTGGTTTCCCTTGAACAGATTGAGCTACTTTGATTGCGATAAATTCAAACACACCAGTTTTGCTCGTTATTGAAACTAAAATCATCATTGAAAATAATAAGCCAATTGTTTTCCAATCAATAAATTCTAAAAACACTAAATCAAGATCATATATACCTGTTACAAGTAAAAATAATCCTCCACCACAGGCAATAATTGCTCGATTTATTTTCTCCGTCATAATAAAGCCATAGCATATTATAAACGTTAAAAGGACTAAAGTCGTGTCCATCCATGTAGTCTCCTTCCGTCATTCCTTAGTACATCCTATGCAACAACTTGTCTTTTCTATTAATAGTTCTTTAAACTTTTAAAAAAGTTTTTCACTTCTAAATAGTCCAAGTTTGAATAAGATGTACTAAAACAAGCTTTATGCTAAGGAGAGGTGGAAGCTATATGCTAAAACGTGAGAACATGATGGCGATGGGATATGGACTTTTAACAATATTAATACTCATTATTTCAGCAAGTTTAATTATTTCTTTATTGCTCAAATTCACTAGTCTGGAAGAAGGATCTTTTAACTGGCTATTTTATGCTCTTACTTTTATTACATTATTTATCGGTGGCTTCATTTCTGGTGGGAAGGCGAAGGAAAAAGGCTGGATGATTGGGCTAGGAACTGGTCTTTTATATACATTAGTTGTCTTCTTTGTCCAATATTTAGGTTACCAAGATGCATTCTCAATGGAGCAATATGTTCATCATGGAACTGGCATATTATCGGCAATGTTTGGTGGGATGTTAGGGGTAAATGTAGCGAAATAAGAAAAGCTGAAGCAATCGGTTAACGGCGTAATAGCTGGAACACTCTGATTAAGATAAAGGATACACGAATAGCAATGCTATTCGATGTAGACTTATCGAAATGAAGAGTGTGAAGCTTTCTAGACGTTGATTGCTGAAGCTGGACAATAGAAAATCGAGGCGAACGCTCAGCGACGTATAAGCTGGAGCACTTTGTTTGTGATAAAGGAAGCATCGAAATGGAAAGGCGACTGTTCATCATCAACGATGGAACTGGAATACTACGAATGAGATAAAGGAAACACAAAAAGCGTAGCGTTTTGATGTTGACTTATCGAAAGCTCCCGCTCAGCGAGGTATAAGCTAATCACTATATCTTGAGCATAAGAAAAAGCGAATCAATTAAGATTCGCTTTTTTACTTACATTTCATTCTTAACTTCACGCACAGCGTGAATATCGTATGTAAGACGAGTGTTATCTCCAGTTGTAATGACAACTGTACTTTCATCAATCGCATCAATTGTTCCGTGTAACCCACCAATTGTTACAATTTTATCGCCTTTTTGTAGCTCGCTTTGCATTTTAGCAATAGCTTTTTGCTTTTTTTGTTGTGGTCTAATTAATAAAAAGTAAAACAAAACAAACATTAACAATAAAGGTAAAATATTAGCCATGAAAAAATCCTCCCTTCAACCATCATTCTATTTTTAGAAGTTTTTCGCATTAGGTTTATTAAAGCCGTATTGCTCGAAAAACTCTTCTCTGAAGTCTCCTAAGCGATCTTCTGAAATTGCCTTGCGAACCTTCTCCATTAATTTTATCAGAAAATGCAAGTTGTGGTAAGTACAAAGACGCAATCCGAATGTTTCATTGCTTTTTATTAAATGTCTAATGTACGCTCGGCTGTAATTTTTACAAGTATAGCAATCACATTTTTCATCTAACGGTCTAAAGTCACGTGCATATTTTGCATTTCGAACAACTAAACGACCTTCACTTGTCATTAACGTTCCGTTTCTTGCGATTCGAGTAGGTAACACGCAGTCAAACATGTCTACGCCTCTTATTGCACCGTCAATTAACGAATCTGGTGAGCCAACTCCCATTAAGTAACGCGGCTTATTAGAAGGTAATTCTGGCGTTGTGAATTCAAGAACACGATTCATCACGTCTTTTGGCTCCCCAACGGATAATCCGCCAATTGCATAACCAGGAAAATCTAAAGAAACTAAATCTTTAGCACTTTGTTTTCTTAGTTCTTCATATTCTCCACCTTGTACAATTCCAAACAACCCTTGATCTTCCGGACGTTTATGTCCTTCAAGACATCTTTCAGCCCAGCGACTCGTTCTTTCCACTGATTTTTTCATGTAATCAAATTCAGCAGGGTAAGGAGGACATTCATCAAATGCCATCATAATATCTGAGCCTAAGTCGTTTTGAATTTCCATTGCTTTTTCCGGTGATAAAAATAGCTTTTCACCATTTAAGTGATTACGGAAGTGTACCCCTTCTTCCTCAATTTTGCGGAGATCACTTAAACTAAAAACTTGGAAACCACCTGAGTCAGTTAAAATTGCACCGTCCCAGTTCATGAATTTATGCAAGCCACCTGCTTCACGAATAATATCATTACCAGGGCGAAGCCATAAATGATATGTATTACTTAAAATGATGTTCGCACCCATGTCTTTTATCTCTCCAGGAGCCATCGTTTTAACAGTAGCAAGCGTACCTACTGGCATAAATACCGGCGTATCAAAACTTCCGTGTGGCGTATGAACTTTACCTAATCTCGCTCCTGTTTGTTTACACGTTTTTATTAATTCATATCTAATTGCTGTCATTCTTGGTGCCTCCTATTAATAATTAACATCGCATCTCCAAAACTAAAGAAACGATATTCATTTTTTACAGCGTTTTCGTAGGCAGCAATCACATTTTCACGACCAGCTAGGGCACTAACAAGCATAATTAATGTTGACTTTGGTAAGTGAAAATTTGTAATCATTGCATCAATACCTTTAAATGTATAGCCAGGATAAATAAAAATATCTGTCCAGCCAGACTCACATTTAAATACTCCATCATTTTTTGAAGCGATTGTTTCAATTGTCCGTGTAGAAGTTGTGCCAACGGTTATAATCCTGCCACCTTTTGCTCTAACATCATTTAAAAGGTCTGCCGTTTCTTGTGACATGGAATAATATTCAGCATGCATATCATGCTCATCAATATTTTCAACAGATACAGGGCGAAACGTTCCTAACCCAACATGGAGTGTAATAAAAGAGATATGAATCCCTTTGCTTCTAATATCATCTAGTAATTCATTTGTAAAATGAAGGCCTGCTGTTGGTGCCGCTGCCGAACCACGCTCTTTCGCAAATACAGTCTGGTAGCGGTCTTGATCATCTAGTTGTTCTTTAATATACGGTGGAAGTGGCATTTCGCCTAATGAATCTAGCACTTCATAAAAAATTCCTTCATAGTGAAACTGAAGGACGCGACCACCTTGTTCTTCCATGCTTAAACAAGTTGCCTTTAACCTTCCATCACCAAAAGTAATGACTGTTCCTTCTTTCACCCTTTTGGCAGGCTTAACTAACGTTTTCCATTTATCTTGCCCTTCTTCATTTAAAAGAAGAACTTCTACTTTGGCACCCGTATCCTCTTTCATCCCATATAACCTTGCAGGTAAGACGCGGGTATCATTCAATACTAAGCAATCACCTTCACGCAAATATTCAATAATGTCATAAAAATGACGATGCTCAATCTCACCTGTTTCTTTATCTAATACCATAAGTTTTGAACTGGTACGCTCAAGTAATGGCGTCTGAGCAATTAATTCTTCTGGTAAGTGAAAATCATAATCTTCTACTTTCATATTCATAGCACCTTTTCTTTATTTTAGCGGAACTTCCCGAACAAATAGAAAAGTAATGAAAAAACAACACTAACAATAATGGAAGTTACGATAGGAAAGTAAAATGTTGCATTTCCTTTTTTTATTAAGATATCTCCTGGTAATTTTCCGATAAATTTAAAGAGAACCCCAATGATAACAATCAAAATTCCAATTGTAATAAGTGTTTTCCCAATATCCATTTATTCGTTAGGCACCTCCATATTAAAATGTTCATACGCTTGTTTCGTTACTATTCTTCCCCTAGGAGTACGTTGAATAAAACCTATTTGTAATAAATAAGGTTCATAAACATCTTCAATCGTCTCTGATTCTTCACCAATCGTTGCTGCAATAGTATCTAGACCAACTGGACCACCACGGAATTTTTCAATCATGCCAACTAATAGTTTATGGTCGATATGATCTAAACCTAAAGCATCTACTTGCAACATTTGCAACGATGTACAAGCTAACTCTTCCGTTATATTACCATTTCCTTGTACTTGAGCAAAATCTCTTACACGTCGTAGTAAGCGATTTGCAATTCGAGGTGTTCCACGGGATCGTCTAGCAATTTCAAGAGAAGCACTACTTGAAATTGCTATTCCCATAATTTCTGCAGATCGCGTAACAATTTCTGTTAAGTCTTCTTCTTTATAATACTCTAGTCTACTCATTACACCGAAGCGATCACGCAGTGGTGCAGAAAGACTCCCCGCTCTAGTAGTAGCTCCAACTAAAGTAAATGGCGGTAAATCGAGACGGACTGACCTTGCAGAAGCGCCTTTCCCAATAACAATATCTAAACAAAAGTCTTCCATTGCTGGATATAAAACTTCCTCAATCGATTTATGGAGGCGATGAATTTCATCAATAAATAATACATCCCCAGGCTCTAAAGCAGTTAAAATCGCTGCTAAATCACCAGGTCGCTCAATAGCTGGACCTGCAGTCGTTCGCAACTCTCCACCCATTTCATTTGCTATTATTTGTGCCATCGTTGTTTTCCCTAACCCTGGTGGCCCATATAAGAGAACATGATCAAGAGTTTCTTCACGCATCTTGGCAGCTTGGATAAATATTGTTAAATTCTCTTTTACTTTCTGTTGACCGATATATTGTTTTAACGTTTGCGGTCGCAGGCTTAGTTCCGTTTTTTCTTCCTCCCACGATGCATCGCTCGATACAAGACGTTCATCCATAATCGTCAACCTCCGTTACTGTAATAATGCTCGTAAAGCTTTTTTGACATATTCATCTGCAGAACATTCCTGCTCTAATAAGATTGGCATGACCTTTTTAATTTCTCTTTCCGCATAGCCGAGTGCTTTTAGTGCTTCAATAGCCTCTTCTAAAGGAATGTTCTTGTCTTGTGTAGATTCGACTTGAACTTCTGGCTGGAATAAGTTAGGTAGCTGATCTTCGAGCTTTCCTTTTAAATCTAAGATCATTTGTCTAGCAGTTTTCTTACCTACACCAGGAAATTTCGTTAAAAACTTATCATCTTCATTTTCAATGGCATTAGCAAGTTGTTTCGGTTGTCCCGCTGCTAAGATAGCAAGTGCACCCTTTGGTCCAATCCCAGAAACTTGGATCAGTTTCATAAATAAAGATCGCTCATCATGTGTCGGGAATCCATAAAGAGCGATTAAATCTTCTCTTACGTATTGATATGTATAGACCGTTACTTCTTCCCCGATTTGATCTTGGAATACGAACGGATTGGCAGTTAATATCTGATATCCTATATTATTTGTTTCAATAACTACATAAGTTGAAGCAATATTGTTCATTGTCCCTTTTATATATTCATACATGACTCTCTCTCCCTTTTTCAAAAACCGAACATGCATTTCCCTATCTTATTCTATCATAAGCAACTATAAAAAACAGTAAGGAAGGGCCACTCAAAATGAGTAGCCCTTCTGTTTATCTTACTTCATATTCTTTTAATGATTGTAATAATTGACTATACTGATCCTTCGAAATAATGACAATTCCTTCTTTTAGTTGTTCTTTCAATTTACTTTCCAACTTCTCTAAATCAATTTGAAAAAATGATTGAATCACTTCATCAGCTGCAGGATTCCCTTTATAAATCGATAACCTACCTTCTTGGTCTATGCCAAAATAGCCGTTTGCTTTTAAAAGAGGCGAAATATCATCTATATGTTGTTTAAAAGTGACTTGTCCTTCTTTTTGGTCTAACAATTGCCAGTCTTCATATTGAGCCCAAAAGTCATCCATTGACCAAATCGTTTGCTTAATTACTTCTTCGCTTGTCTCACCATCTAAGTAAATTCGCTTCAACACAACCTTTAATTGTAATGGAGCTAGTGTTGGTGAAGATTTTTTCTCTTGTTCTATCTCTGTTCGTGCGATTAATTTTTCATTTTCTAATACTGTGATTTGTTCCTTTCCCTTAACTTCTTTAACAATTGTTTGATAAGAGAATACAGCTGTACTCAATACTAACATCATAATAATTGTGATTTTCATAGGATCACCTCAACATAATAATAAATATTAAAATAGCTCAAAATCTATTATTGCCAACTAAAATAAAAATTATCCATAGAAAAGCGAGGCGAACGTTCAGCGACGTATAAGCTGGAGCAATTTGTTTGAGATAAAGGAAACACAGATTGGACAGCTATAAAAAAAAGCAAGAAACCGTAACGGTTTCTTGCCTAAAAGGATAAGTTAGTAATTGTCGTTATCAAATGGTTCTCTCATTGCATCGCCCATATCTTCCATCATTTCGTTTAAATCCGATTGGAAATTATCAATTCGGTCTCCATTTCGCAGACCATCATGAATTGTGCCAATTCGTCTAAACATATTCTCATCTGTAACGATGCGAACTTCTTTACCAGCAGCTAAGCCTCGGATTGCGTTCCTTACTTTAGCTTCAACATCTTTGTCATTTCTGTCATTCGTATCGATAGCTACAATGACAGTATTATTGTAGACAACTGTATTGACATCTTCTACATTTGGCATTGCTTCAATTCGCTGATCAATACGGTCAGCAATTGTGCCATTTCTTGCATACCCTCGATCATAATCATACGTGCCAACCATACCTCTGTCACGAATATTATCTCGAGCGTTATTACGGCGTGTGTTAATAAATGGCACATTTCGTCTGTCATTATTATCTATGTCAAACATATCAGATAAAGGACCTTGATCCATTCCTCGACCGTTGTTGTAATCAAAGTCGGTATCTGTGTCATCGTTAGTATAATAACCTATAGGACGAGTTGTATTGTCATACCTATTTTCAACACCTTGTTCATTTGTATTACACCCGACTAATCCACCAAAGATTAACGCAGCAGAAAGAGTAGTAAAAGTAGCTTTTTTCATTATAAAAAACCTCCCTTTCACCTATTATGATGGCAAAGAGAGGAGGAATTTAGTCTGTTATATAAAGGTAGTATCTCTATAATTTTTCCTAGTTTTTTTCTTTAACAATATCGCGTAGGTCTGAAACAAGCTCCATTCTTTTAACATAATGTCTTTCTAATTGGTAAATAAAGTCGTATATCTTCTTTTCATTAATTGGCACATTTGTCGTTAAACGATTCCATTCCCTAAATATATCTGTAGGATAAATTAATGCGGTTGCAAACCATTTTGTTTTTATTAAATCAGATAAACTGTGATGAAACTCATCCATAATACTTTCTAAGGAATAATCGCAATATGGGAAAAATCGATTCACTAATTGGAGTGTATCATACTCAAATGGTGCACATGCCATAAGGTCATAGTCAATCATCACAATACTTCCATCATTTTTTCGAAGGAAGTTGTGATTTGCCACATCACCGTGAATAATGATTCCTTTTCTTCTTGCACTTCTTTCCTTTTGTTCTAACACTTCAATTGGTAACGTATCTAGAGCATATTCTCCCCACTTTAAAAATTTTTTCATCATTTTATGCTGGGAGTCCGTTAACAATTTTCGATTGTCATATAAGTTGTAAAAGAATGTGTCAAGACGAGTCGCCCATTTTGAATAAAGCGAGTATTTAGGGACAAACTCAGGTCTTCGGTCAGTTAAAATAGATACTTCTTGTTGAAAAATTCGTAAATGATCATAAGCAGCAATTCGATCTTTTCTTATATTATAAGAAAGTGGCTTCCCTTCAATATAAGGCATCAGTGCATAGTAATACTTATCCGATTTTTTAACGTATTTCCCACTTTCAAATGGGATAAAACGTACAGAACCCGAAAAAGACTTCTCGGCAAATATCCTTGCCAACCAAATTTGCTTCAGAATGTGGTTTTTACTTTTGTATCTTTTAATTACTAAGTAATTGTTTTCAGTAGATAATAAATATACATTCTCATTAATTACTTTCAGTTCATCTGCCGAAATATTGAATTCATTTTTAAATTTTAAAAGAAGACGATTTTTAAAATCGTCTTCTTTATGTGATTTCATGTTACTCATTGTCACTGCTTTCCTCATCTAACCTTGGCATTTGTTGGTACATTTGAGGTTGCTGCATCATTGGGTATTGCATCATTGGCTGTTGCTGCATCATTGGTTGTTGCATCATCGGCTGTTGCATTTGTGGATAGCCCATCGGTCCGTGACATCCACAGTGGTGCATTGGGTGGTGTCCATATGGCATCTGCTGTTGCATTGGCATTTGTTGCTGCATAGGCTGTTGCATTCCTGGATAACCCATTGGCATGTGTGGTCCCATTGGTTGTTGCATTCCTGGATAACCCATCGGCATTTGATGACCTTGTGGCATTCCCATCATACCAGGCATCTCTGGCATTTCTGGTGACTCTGGAGATTCATACTCTTCTCCACCCATCCCCATTTGCGGTTGCATACCAGGTGCCATTTGTGGCATTTGTTGTCCCATTGGCATTTGTTGCATTGGCTGTTGCATTCCTGGATAACCCATTGGCATCCCTGAACCTGGCATCATTGGAGACATAGGTACACAGTGTTGGTGATGCATTAAATGGTGATGATGTGCCACTGGCTGTTGATGCATTGGCATTTGTTGCATTGGCATCATTGGCATTTCAGGTGATTCTGGTGATTCATCATCCATCATATCTGTCATAGGAGCTTGTTGTGCTTGCATTTGTGGGTATTGAGGATATTGTGGCATTTGTGGCATCTGTTGCATCGGCATTTGCGGCATGTCGTATGGCATCTGTTGCATTGGCTGCATTTTAGGCATCATCGGCATCTCAGGTGACTCTAAAGAATCTGGTGACTCCTCCATTTTCGGCGGTGGTGTCATTTTTGGCTTTTGTTTTTCTTTCCGTGGCATACTTGCTACCTCTTTTGGTTTAACTGTAATACCTTGGGATGGAACCTTAATCTTCATTCCTGGCAAAATATTATCTGGATTACTTAGATGTGTGTTCACTTTTCGAACATCATCTACTTTTACATTATATCGATTGGCAATGTTAGATAATGTTTCGCCTTTTTGTACGATGTGTATTTTCAAGTTTATTACTCCCTTCTACAAAGTCTTAAATAGTATATGATTGTATAGGGCTTTTGCCACTATAGCTTCTCAGCTAAAACATATGTTAGGATTAGTGGTTTTATGAATAAAAAAAGACGACCTAAATGGCCGCCTACACTCTTTCTAACATTCGATTTAATGCGAGTTTTGCATCTTTAGCAACAATTTCTTCCACTTTAATTACATTTATTAGCTTTCCCTCGACAATGGATTCCAGTGCCCAAAGTAAATGTGGCAGATCAATTCTATTCATTGTTAAACAAGGGCACATATTTGGATTTAAAGAGATAATTTCTTTATCTTTATGAATACTCTTGATTCGATTTACTAGGTTCATTTCTGTTCCAATCGCCCATTTCGATCCTGCCGGACTATTGTTTATAGTAGTTAAAATCATATTTGTAGAGCCCGCTTCATCAGCTTGCTGCACTACTTCCCAACTACATTCTGGGTGAACGATAATTTTCATTTCTGGATCGTTTTTTCTAATATCATTAATGTTTTCTATCGTAAACTTTTCATGAACGGAACAATGTCCTTTCCACAAAATAACTTTTACTTTTTCAATATTCTCTTCATATTCAAACGTTTCTGTAATCGGATCCCAAATTGCCATTTCATCTAAAGGAATTCCTAAATCATAGGCGGTATTTCTTCCTAAATGCTGGTCAGGTAAAAATAATATTCGTTCTTTTTGTGTAAATGCCCATTCTAACATTTTCTTTGCGTTCGAAGATGTTACAGTAGCCCCGCCATGTTTTCCGCAAAATGCTTTAATTGCTGCTGTTGAGTTTACATACGTTAATGGGATAATCGTATCTCCAAGTGCTTTTTGCATGTTTATCCAACCACGTTCGGTTTGGTCAATATTTGCCATATCAGCCATTGAACACCCTGCACGCATATCAGGTAAAATTACCGTTTGCTCATCCGTCGTTAATATATCAGCTGTTTCTGCCATAAAATGCACGCCGCAAAAAACGATAAATTCAGCTTTATTATTTTTAGCCGATAGTTGCGCCAACTGCAGTGAGTCACCAGTATCATGAGAAAATTGAACAACTTCATCTTTCTGATAATGATGCCCTGGTAAATATAAGCGATCACCTAGTTCTAGTTTGATTTGCTTTACTTTATTCTCCATCTCTTCTGTTGACATCTTACGGTATTTATCAGGCAATGAGGCGTTTGTCATTTGACTTAGTAAGTTCATGCCTTAAACCCTCCCTTAATATTAAAACTAATATCTAACCCTTTTGCTGAATGAGTAATAAATCCTAAAGAAATATAATCTACTTCTGTATCTCGATAACTTGCGATATTTTCTAATGTAATGCCGCCTGAAACTTCTGTGACTATCGTTTTTGGTACATGTTTTTTCATTTGCACTACCTGTTCAGGCGTGCAATTATCAAACATAATAATATCTGCTTGTGCCTCAACAGCTTCAATGACTTGCTCTGTCGTTTCCGTTTCGACTTCCACTTTTACCATGTGACCTATTTTGTTTTTAACAAGCTGTACCGCTGCCATAATACTACCTGCTGCAGCTATATGATTATCCTTCAACATTACTCCATCATAAAGACCAAATCGATGATTATAGCCTCCACCACACGTGACAGCGTACTTCTCAAATGCACGCAATCCAGGTGTCGTTTTTCGCGTATCACAAACTCTTGTTTTCTCACTATCTAATGTGGCAACAGCTTGCTTTGTTAGCGTAGCAATTCCACTCATGCGCTGAATAAGGTTTAGCATGACCCGCTCGGCTTTTAAAAGCGCTTGTATTGGCCCTTCTACTAATGCGATGACTTGATTTATTTTCACATTATCGCCATCGTTAACGTACATCTCTACTTTTACTGTTTCATCGATTAATTTAAAAGCTTCTTCCAAGATGGTTTGCCCAGAAAAAATACCGTCCTCTTTTACTAATACTTCTCCTGTTACACGCTGATTTTGCTGGAAAATAATTTCACTTGATAAATCTCTGCCATTTATATCTTCGTGAAAAAATGTTTTTAGTTTTTCCTTCACATAAAAACTGTCCATCATTATCCCTCCTACTTCGCACAATTTGTCTTTTGAGCCATCTATTATTGTCATTCTTTATAAAATCATCTCGGTAATGCGCACCGCGGCTTTCATTTCTTTCTAAAGCTGAAGTTGCAATCAACCAGCCTGTTGTCAGCATATTAACCATTGTCATTTCCTTTAATGGTAAATCGAAAGCACTATCTTCGTTTATAGGGAGTAAAAAACGTTCAAACCATTGCTTTGCACCTCTGAGCCCATTTTCATTGCGGACAATTCCTACATTTTCTGACATCACTTTTTGTAATTCTCGTTTATTTGGGAGTTGTAGCTTCGTTATTAATATAGAAGGCTGATTCGGTGTATTAACACGAAGCTTAGATTGACTTTTAATTGCACTAGCAGCAAGTTTTGCAAAAACTATTCCTTCTAAAAGGGAGTTGCTTGCAAGTCGATTCGCTCCATGCACTCCTGTACAAGCCACTTCACCGACTGCATAAAGCCTTGGAATGGACGTTTCTCCAAATTCATTTGTCTTTACTCCACCCATCATAAAATGCGCACCAGGAGCTACTGGAAGGCTTTCTCTTTCAATGTCAATGTTATTTTTAAGGCATTGAGCAGTAATCGTAGGAAATCTAGATTGAAAATCCGGAATTTTACTTATGTCTAAAAATATTTCTTCTCCTTTTTTCATTGAGAAAAAAATTTCTCGTGCAACAACATCTCGTGGTGCTAAATCTTTTAAAGGGTGAACGCCTTCCATAAGTGCTTGCTTATTTTTATTAATTAATGTCGCCCCTTCACCTCGAACAGCTTCTGAAATGAGCCCATTCCCTTTGCCATCTTTAATAAGCATCGTTGGATGAAACTGCACAAACTCCATATCTGCTAATTGCGCACCAGCGCGATAGGCCATTGCAATGCCATCACCAGTTGCACTTTTTGCATTTGAAGTCACTTCATAAAGTTGGCCAAGTCCACCAGTTGCTAAAACCGTTGTACTAGCGAAATAATAAGTCTTCTTTCCAAGCAAATCTTTTGTCCAAACTCCAACACAAATTTCATTTTCCATTAATAGATCCATCGCCATTTCATTTTCGATGACGGATACATTTTCTTTTAGTTGTGCTCGTAACTTTTCCATAATTTCATGACCAGTTGCGTCTCCGCCAGCATGCAAAATACGCGAATGACTGTGGTTACCTTCTTTACATAAAGCAAGTTCTCCACTTTCATTTTCATCGAAAGGTACACCTAATCTCTTAAGAAAGCGAATTGCATCTGGGCCGTTTTTTATTAATGTTTTTGTTAACTCTTCTTCATTATGAAAATCCCCTGCAGTTATAGTATCTATAAAATGACTAGCAAAACTGTCCTGTTTAGTCGTTACTGCTGCAATGCCACCTTGCGCTAAATTCGAATTACACTCTGTTAAATTTCCTTTAGCTATGACAATAACTTTTTTTTCTTTTGCTAACTGCAATGCAGTTACGAGACCAGCAATTCCAGCACCGATAACTATGACATCCGCAGTTTTCATTTCCATAGTGGTCTTCCTCCCGCTACCTATGTCTAAACTACTGTCTTGACACCTATATTTACACAGATTTAAACTTATGACAAGAACTTATTTAAAAAGGTAGTGATTAACATTATTTATTTAGATTACAGTGCGACTACGCCAGTTAGCGAGAAAGCATTAGAAATTTTCAATACTGTGAGTAAAGAATACTTTGGAAACCCACAAAGCCTACATGATATTGGATCTAACGCGAATCGTTTACTAGAGGTTTGTCGCAAGGAGCTATCATCGATGATCCACGGTCATCCAAATGGGATTTATTTTACATCTGGTGGTACAGAAAGTAATATTTTAGCGATTCGTTCTTTGCTAAAGGGAAGTAGCCCAGAGAAAAAGCATATCATTACAAGCAAAGTGGAGCATTCATCGATTTTGAACACGATGGAAGCATTAGCAAACGAAGGCTATCATATTACGTATCTTCCTGTTAATTGTGATGGCGAGATTGAATTAGAAAGGTTAAAAAAGGAAATTAAACCTACTACAGCACTTGTCTGTTTAACTCACGTCAACTCGGAGATTGGAACGATTCAACCTATAAAAGAAATTGGTGCATACTTAAAAATGGTCGATATTCCATTACACGTTGATGCTGTTCAATCTTTTGGAAAAGTAGATGTAAATGTTGCCGAGGCAAATGTAGCAAGTCTTGCTATTTCTAGTCATAAAATTTATGGTCCTAAAGGTGTTGGTGCATGTTATGTAAATCCGCAAATAGCATGGAAACCACTTTTACCAAACACGAATCATGAAGGAGGTTTTCGAGCAGGAACAGTAAATGTTCCTGGAATAGCGGCTTTTGTAACAGCAGCTGGTGAAGTCATCGAAGCGATGCCAGAAGAGGTTAAAAGATATGACTTGTTAAGAAAACTATTTATTAAAACGGTAGCTGATGAAAATAAAGATATAAAAATAGAAGAACATCCATCAAAGCATAAACAATTACCAACCATTATTGGATTGCGTTTAAAAGGGATTGAAGGGCAATATGTGATGCTTGAGTGTAACAGGCAAGGTATTGCTATCTCAACAGGATCTGCATGTCAAGTTGGCCTTAATACTCCTTCGAAAACAATGTTGGCGCTTGGAAGGTCGAAAGAAGAAGCAAATGAGTTTATCCGCATTTCACTTGGCCGTGAAACAACAGAGGAACAGATAAAGAAAGTTGCAATCGTCTTGTCAGACATTTATGATGCTTATTATAAGAAATAAAGGAGTTTTACTATGAAAGAAGCTGAGAAGAAGATTTTAGGGGAAAAACGACGGTCTATGTTACTACAATGGTTAAAGGAAAGTGAACAACCTTTAACAGGTAGCGAATTATCTAATCGAACGAATGTTAGCCGGCAAGTAATTGTGCAGGACATTTCCTTATTAAAAGCACGTAACGAACCAATTATGGCAACTGCACAAGGCTATGTATACTTTCAACATACGAAAACTGATAAGCCTAATAAAGTAGTTGTTTCAAATCACCCACCAGAAAAAACAGAAGAAGAATTAAATATCATCGTTGATTTTGGGGTTACTGTGAAAGATGTCACCATTGAACATCCGATTTATGGTGATTTAACCGCTTCGCTTATGTTAAAAAACCGCCATGATGTGGCAATGTTTATTGATAAATTTACATCGACAAATGCTTCTCTCTTATCTGAACTAACAGATGGCGTTCACTTACATACGTTAGAAGCTGAGAAAATGGAGCAAATTGATCAAGCTTGCGCTGCACTTAAGCAAGCAGGTTTTATCCTTGAAACTTAAATGCTTAACAAAAAAGCAAGGCATAGGAACTTCTCCTACCCTTGCTTTTCTTTATTCTACAAACTCAAATTCATATTCTAAAATACGAACTAAATCGCCGTCTTCAGCACCACGAGCTCGTAATGCTTCATCAACACCAAGCGTACGCATTTGCTTTGCAAATCGTTTAATAGACTCATCTCGCTCGAAGTTCGTCATTTTAAACATTTTTTCAATTTTTGCTCCCTCAAGGACGAAAATACCTGCACTATCTCTAGTAATTGTAAATGGTACTTCTTCCGCCTCATGTTTATAAAGAACTCTTTCAAGTACTTCTTCTTTTTCCTCAAGTGGAAACTCAGGAGTTTTTTCAATTAAATTGGCAACTTCAAATAGCATATCTCTAATTCCCTCTCTTGTAACAGAAGAAATAGGGAACACTTTAACATCGTCACCAATTTGCTCTTTAAATTTAGCTAAATTTTCTTCAGAGTCTGGCATGTCCATTTTATTCGCAGCAACAACTTGCGGTCTTTCTAGAAGACGTAAGTTATATTGCCCAAGCTCTTCATTAATCTTTTGATAGTCATCATAAGGATCTCTACCCTCTAAACCAGACATATCTACAACGTGGACAATGACACGTGTACGCTCAATATGTCGTAAGAACTGATGCCCTAAACCGACACCTGCATGAGCACCTTCAATTAGTCCAGGTAAATCGGCCATAACGAAACTACGACCATCACCAGTTTCAACCATCCCTAAGTTAGGAGCAATTGTTGTAAAGTGGTATTCAGCAATTTTCGGTCTTGCTGCAGATACTACAGAAAGTAATGTTGATTTCCCAACACTTGGGAAGCCGACTAAACCGACATCTGCTAATACCTTTAATTCTAATTTAATTTCACGCTCTTCCCCAGGTTCACCATTTTCAGAGATTTCTGGAGCCGGGTTTGCTGGTGTTGCAAATCGCGTGTTACCACGTCCGCCACGACCACCTTTAGCAATGACAGCTGTTTGTCCATGATGTACTAAATCAGCAATCGTTTCACCAGTTTCAGCATTGTAGACAATTGTGCCTGGTGGTACTTTAACAACCATATCATCAGCATTTTTTCCGTGTTGCCCTTTTGAACGTCCATGCTCACCTCTAGGTGCCTTGAAATGACGCTTATAACGGAAATCAATTAATGTGCTAAGTCCTTCTTCTACTTTAAAAACAACATCAGAACCATTACCACCGTCTCCGCCAGCTGGTCCACCTTTTGGTACATATTTCTCACGACGAAAGGCTACCATGCCATTTCCGCCGTCTCCACCTTTTACATATATCTTGACTTGATCGACAAACATTTATTTCACCTCGTTTAATCGAAGGGTAAATACTAACTCTTCTTCATGTATTGATATGTCTTTTATGCTCATGTTACTTCCCAATTGATTATGTAACATTTTTTCAATGCTACTAGTATCATTAACTTTTCCAGAAAAATCAACAACTATCGATTGTTCTTCCTTATACAATTGGAACGATAACATAATATGGTTTTCTACACCTTCACAAGCGACATCTTTCAAAGTAAGAAAGAATTGCGTAAACCACTTCGTTAACATTTCATCATATTTCGATAATTGTACACCACTATTCGTAATTTCAAAGTCAACGACAAATGGATTTCCTTCCCAATTAACTGTTAGCAAGTAACTTGCAAGTTTATTTGCGTGTAAATTGGATAAGTTCGATTCGTTTGATGTTCGTTGAACGATGTCTTCTATTATAGCATGTACTTTTTCAACATTATTTAACGCTAAATTACCTTTAATTAGTTGTAATTGATTAAGCCAATCATGACGACAGTGTCTTAATAGCTCTATTGTATCCCAATTTTTTTTCATAATCCTACTCCTAATCCACGTGTCTCTCTTAAGAAATTATACCAAAGATGATAAAAGTTCGCAGGGGTATGATGGATAATTATTTTGAAGTAAGTTTTCAGTTGAAGGGTTTGAAGAATAACAATTTTTTATGCAAGAAAAAAACTCTAGCCATAACGGCTAGAGTTATAGATTGTCATTTAAGCTTCTTGTGCTACAGGGTATACACTTACTTTTTTACGGTCACGTCCATAACGTTCGAATTTAACAACGCCATCAACTTTCGCGAATAAAGTATCGTCTCCACCAATACCAACATTGTGTCCTGGATAGATTTTCGTACCACGTTGGCGATAAAGAATAGAACCACCAGTTACGAATTGTCCATCAGCACGCTTTGCACCAAGACGCTTTGAGATAGAGTCACGTCCGTTCTTTGTACTACCTACCCCTTTTTTCGATGCAAAGAATTGAAGGTTTAATTTTAACATTCAGTCCACCTCCTATTTATCAATAATTTTTAAGTACTGCTTTCCTTCACTCTCGATTGCCCTTAAAGCAACGAGCATTGCTTCTAAAAGCAGTTGCATATCATCATATGTTTTTCCGCTAATTTGCTTCGGGACACTGCAATGTAAGTAACCACCATCTTCATTCATCGTTGCTTCTAATTCGACACCACAAAGGGTATCGATGGCATTTTCCATGCCGAAAACAACAGAAGAAACGGCTGCACATACGAGATCATGACCGTGAGGACCTGACTCTGCATGACCACTTAACTCAAAAGCGCGAATTTTATGATTTTCACGTGTAATGTTAACGGTAATCATAAGTTAACAACGCCTTACGCGTTAATTTTTTCAATGATTACTTTTGTGTATGGCTGTCTGTGACCTTGCTTACGACGGTATTTCTTCTTCGCCTTAAACTTGAAAACGATCACTTTCTTAGCGCGGCCTTGCTTTTCAACTTTAGCAGTTACAGTTGCTCCGTCAACAGTTGGGCTACCAACTTTAACGTCTTCACCACCAACCATTAATACACGGTCGAAAGTTACTGTTTCACCTGCTTCAGCGTCTAACTTTTCAATGTAGATAGCTTGACCTTCTTCTACCTTTACTTGTTTACCACCAGTTTCGATAATTGCGTACATAATTGCACCTCCTCATTGTCTCAGACTCGCCAAAAATCAGGCAGCGTTAACGCGTTTAAAAACCTGCTTTGTGCGGTTGGAGCACTTTTGGTGCCCAAGTCTAACGAAAAAATAATATCATAGTGCATGATTTTTGTCAATTCGTGTTTGAATTTCTTTTCCTGTTCCAAGTTGCTTTATTTCATAGGTTTTTTGGTCACTTTGCTCACGTATAGTAACAAATAATTCGAATGGAAGTTTCTTTTGTAACTCTTCATATAAAACGCGAAAATCATATTTCATCAAGTGCAACATTTCACTAGAAACAGTTAACCAAAGTGCCTCATCATCTTGATAACGATATTGTAAAAGCTCTCTTTCCATTTGATAAAATGCAGAAGGAACTGTTTCTGTACGACCAATACCAGCACAAGTAGGGCATGTTGCTGTGAGCGTCTCTAATAAGCTTTGACGAATTTTTTTCCTTGTTAATTCAAGTATTCCGACAGATGTAAAATGGAACACTTGTGTTTTCGTTCGATCATTCTTTAATTGTTCTACCATCACATCTCTTACTTGTTGCTGTGATTCCATGTTTTTCATATTAATAAAATCAATTAAGATAATGCCGCTACTATTTCGTAGTCTTATTTGCCTGGCAATTTCTTTGGCTGCCTCTATATTCGTTTTTAACACCGTATCTTGAAAGTTTCCTTTACCGGTGAATTTACCAGTATTTACATCAATTACAGTACAAGCTTCTGTTTTTTCAAACGTAATAAATCCACCGCTTTTTAACCAAACGATTTTCTTTAAAGCTTTATCAATTTCTTGCTCAATCCTATATGTAGAAAAAATGTCTTCCTTTTCGTAATGCATTTTTATTTTACTAGGGAGTTCGCTATCGTGAAGGAAACGTATTAACCTATCCCGTTCATTTTCATCATCGATTATTATTTCTGAAATATCATCTTCTGGGATGCTACGTAACAATTGCTTAAACAGCGACATTTCTTCATGAATTTTTAGTGGACCTTTTTTTCCCTTTGCCTGTTGAACAATCTCATTCCAACTAGTTCGCAAATACGTAAATTCTTTTTTTATTTCATCTTCTGCCGCCTCTTCACATGCCGTTCGCAATATAAGACCTTCATCATTGCTACATAATTGTTCACCGAAAGAACGCCACTTTTCGCGCGTTTCTTCATCCTTCATTCTTTTGGAAACAGCTACATACTTTCCTTGTGGTAAGTAAACGATATATTTTCCAGAGAGCTCAATCACTTCCGATAATTTAGGACCTTTCGAACCAGTCGCTTCTTTTGCTACTTGAACTAATAAACTTTGCCCTTGCGTTATCGCTTGAGATATCGTTACTCCTTTAAGCTTTTCATTCGGGTGCTGTTGTGTCGCAAGCAACGTGTCTTCACGCCCTAAATAACCATTTTTCTCATGGCCAAGTTCAATAAATGCCGCTTGAATTCCCGGAATCACTTTTTCAACTTTTCCTAAAAATATATCTCCCGCTTTTGCTTCATTCGAAGGTTGGTCAATTAATAATTCAACAACGAGATCTTCTTCTAAAATTGCAGCTCTTTTTTCAGACCCTCTTGCATTGATGATAATCTTTTTTTGCAATGAAATAACCTCACTTTTTACTCACTACTGCTATTTTACATAAAAAGATCATCGATTGTACAATTTGACCGTTTATCAGAAAAGTGTGCTTTTAAAAGCTCCCGTTCATCGGTTTTTTTGCCATTATTAACGATAAAAATATGAAATACGTCACGGTAAAACCACGAAAATGTCGCTGATACTTTCGCACTTTTTTTGACTGCAAAGGCTTTTGTTTTTGGGAAAATTCGCTCTTTATCATAATACCTTTCCATTAAAAATCGGATAAGTGTATAGTTTCGCTGTCTATAGGCGAATACATTGGTAAAACAAAGAAAACTAATAATTAACCAAACATTTAGTTGTAATGGATAGGAAATGATTGTCCAAGTTGCAAAGGCTAATAAGCAAAATGCTGAACTAATCAAGGCAATGGATAGTGCCTTTTTAAATGGATATAAATAGGATGTGAAAATTAAAATAAGCTTCCCACCATCTAATGGCCATATAGGGAGTAAATTAAAGATTAAAATAACAGTATTATGAAAGAGAAATAATTCATAAGTTACTTGCGAAACAACCCCTAATTTATACAACAAAAAAGAGAAACCTATCATCCAAACGTGCTGCAAAGGACCAGCTAGTATAATAATAAGTTCCTCTTTTAACGGTTTATTTCCATGTTCATCAAGTTCAGCTACTCCTCCGAATGGGAGTAGCATTATTTTCGTCACTTTCCATTTAAAAAAACGGGCCGCTATGTAGTGACCCATTTCATGTATCATTACTATCATAAAAATCATAATAACTACTTTAAAGTAACCAGTCATAATTCCAAGTCCAGCAATTACCCAAAATAAAGGATGTACTTTTACTATTTTCAAGAGATTTATGATACTATTCAAATTTTATCACCTGAATAGGATCGATAAACGTATCCTCCTGTTTTATTGCAAAGTAAAATTCACCAGTCGCTTGTGAATCATTTTCTCGTTTTGAGGCAATCCCGACAACTGTTCCCGTTTTTACGTAATCATAATAATTTACCTCAATACTTTCTAACATTCCGTACCATGTTTGACCACCACCTGGATGATCGATTATAACTGTTTTTCCAATATCATCTCGATTACCTACGAAGATTACCATACCATCTTTAACTACTTTCACCTCTGACTTTTCACCAGTTTCAATCATAAGACCCCTACCGTCCGTTTTAAAAGGCGTTAACACATGTCCTGAAGCAGGAATGGCATAACCCATGCCTTTTGCGTCAGTCACTGATTTTTCATCATATAAGGCATCTTCAGATGACGGTAGTAATGCTAAAGGCTTTCCAAATTTATCTTCATACCACTTAGCTACAGTTGCAAATTGAAAGTCTTTTTCAAAAACACCTGTTACAAACTGGCGCGTTTCCATAAATTGTGGCGATTGGTTTTTAAATAGAATTCCAACCATTAAAAAGAGAATAGCCGCAGCAAAAATTTTCATGATAAACACATCTTTATTAAATAACGGGTGAATGCCATCGTTTTGTGGAATCCGATTATTATTGATAGGCTTACTAGAATGTTCATTTCTAGCAATTTTTTGGAGCTTCAAACGTTTTCTCTCGGCTAATCGTCTCTTAATTTCATTCGCTCTTCTATTCATAACTACCCTTCCTTTTCAAACTACCATTTTGATAAACTATATGACTTGTCCGCTGTAGATATGACAAAAAGAAAAGCTGAGACGACTGTTCAGCGACGTATGAACTGGAATACTTCGAGTGAGATAAAGGAAACACGGTGAGCTAGGCGAGGCGATGTTGACTTATCGCAAATGAGAAGTATGAAGTTAACTAGTCGCTAGGAGTCGAAGCTAGACAGTTAAAGAAAAGCGAGGCGAACGCTTAGCGACGTAAAACCTTATAACTCTTTGAACTAAGATAAAGGAAACACAACGAGTGGAACGAGATGATGTTGACTTATCGAAAGTGAGAAGTCTATAGGTTTCTAGTCGTTGTGAGCCGCAGCTGGATCAATAAAGAAAAGCTGAGATGACTGACTTGCTGTAAAGCGCAGTCAAAATACGGAGACTCCTACGGGAACAGCCCGTGTCCGAAGACCCCGATAGAAAGCGATTTTTTGCTTTCTAAGGAGGCTGAGGCCGGGCCCGTGGAAAGCGAAGGATTTTGACAAAGCATATAAATATTTCCTAATAATAAAAAAACCATCCAGATTGTAAGTCTGAATGGATTTGGCCTTGTCTATTCTTATAAACTTTTTGTTCCAGCCTTTTAACGAATGCCGAAAAACTTTTTCATTTTCGTAAACATAGTTTTGTCATCATTCATATCTAGTAAAGGAACAGATTCACCTAAAATACGTCTCGCAATATTACGGTAAGCAATCGCTGACTTTTTCGTAGGATCTAAGACGATAGGTTCACCAGTATTTGCCGCCTCAATCACTTGGTCATCGTCAATTACGACTCCTAAAATATCGATGGACAGTACTGAAACAATTTCTTCAACGTCTAGCATCGTTCCTTGTTTCACCATATGATTACGAATTCGATTGACAATTAAACGTGGTGACTCGATGTGAGGCTGTTGCTCAAGCAAGCCGATAACACGGTCAGCGTCACGAATCGCCGAGATTTCCGGAGTAGTAACAACAATTGCTTTATCCGCTCCTGCTATTGCATTTTGGAAACCTTGCTCAATTCCAGCTGGACAATCGATTAAAATATAATCAAAGTCATTTTTCAAGTTGTTTATAATCTTTTTTAATTGTGTTGGCGTTATAGCTGATTTATCCTTTGTTTGAGCTGCAGGCAATAAATAAAGATTTTCAAAACGCTTATCCTTAATTAATGCTTGCTCAAGGCGACAACGCCCTTCTGCAACATCGACAAGATCATAAATAATTCTGTTTTCAAGACCCATCACACAATCTAGATTACGCAAACCAATATCAGTATCAACTAAACATACTTTCTTCTCAGCCAATCCTAAAGCAGATCCTAAATTGGCAGTAGTAGTAGTTTTACCTACTCCACCTTTTCCAGATGTAATTACGATCGCTTCACCCATAATGGTCATCCCCCTTTAAAGCTTTGCTAAACTAAGATTTCTTTTTGTGAGTACTTGTAATTTATCAATAATAATAGATTTATCTTCTTTCTCTATATAAGCACATTCCATATCATGCTTGTCATCTTGTTGTTCAGGAGAACGGTTAACGATATTACCAATTCGCAGTTGTTGAGGAGCCATTTTTGATGCAACAATAACAGCTTCTTCATTTCCATTATTGCCAGCATGAGCAGTTCCTTTTAATGCACCCATGACGTAAATGTTTCCAGTAGCGCTAACTACTCCTCCTGGGTTGACGTCACCAATTAGTAATAAGTCGCCTTGAACAGTTAACTCTTGCCCCGAACGAACAATTTGTGTAAATGATTCAATTCGATTGTTTTTAATTAATTGCTCTGCTTCTTCTTTCGACATTACATTAGATTCAATATCTGAAATCACTAGATTTTTCTTATTACGAATTGTATTACGTAACATTTCTTGCTGATCGCTCGTTAAATAGCGATTTCCTAATCTAACTTTAATAGATACTAATTTATCTTCAGAATATTGATGAGGAGTGATTGAAAGTTTTTCTTCCAACTCTTCAATGATGTCTCGAAAGGCACATGAATCACTTAGGTGAAAAATAAGACCATCTTTCGTACCTTTGATGGTTACATTATTTAGTTGTTGTACCATTACTGTTCACCCCAATATGTTTATATTCAACAATCTAATTTCAATCTCCTCTTTTTGAATTAACTTTCTTCCGTACTGAACAATGATATTTTAATAACCATTTTCTTTAAAAGAATGTAGAAGAGTATTAGGACTATACTATTAAAAATAATACTCGGTAATAATAGTTTTTCATAAAAAGCGAGCATAGAAATAGTAGTAATTCCAATCATTGAGTAAATCGTAAATACTAAAAATTCTAAAAGTACTATACTTATTATACTAAATAAAGTCATTAAGAAAAATTGTATATGTAAATAATTTGAGACTTGTTTAAATAGATAGACGATTACAGTGAACGAGAATGCATAAACACCAATGACGTCTGTATATAGAAAATCATATAAAAAACCAAAGCTAATCGCATAAACGACAGCAGCATTTTTCGGACCATCAAGGGCAATAAATAATAGAATAAGAAATAAAATACGAGGGACCATTATTGTTTCATCATTTTTCGTTAGTAATACTTGGAATACAGTACTTTCTAAAATAAAAAACATAAAAACGATGGCAGGGAGTAATAGCCGTTTCATTGCGTTTCCTCCACAGCACCGTTTATTTCTCGCTCTATTACCATAACATGGTCAATATCATAAAAGTTTGCCGACGGTTCGACAATCGCCATTTGAGTCGCCCCATATTCATCAGCTCGCACTTCAGTTATTGAACCAATAACAAGCCCGCGCGGGAAAATTCCACCAAGCCCAGATGTAACAACAGTTGCTCCTACTTCTAGTGTAATATCGCTTGGTATTTTCTTAAAAAGTAGTTTCTTACTTTCAGGATCATAACCTTCAATCAGTCCAAATGCAGCTTCATCTCCATCAACAATCGCTGATATACGGTTAGTTCGATCTACGTCTGTTAATATTTGGACAGTCGAAGAAAATGGTGACACATCTTTTATTTTCCCGATTAAGCCTTCTGCAGTGATAACAGCCATTTTAGCTGTTACTCCGTCTTGTGCGCCAATATTAATCGTAAAGAAGCTATGCCATCCATCTGGCGTTCTAGCTATGACTGAGGCATGTCTAATAACATAATTCCGCAAACTGTTTTCCTTACCTATTAACTCCATCAATCTTTTGTTTTCGCTTCGAAGTTGGTTTGCTTCAACCGATATTTTCACAAAATCTTCTAGTCTCGATTTTAATAGTTTATTTTCTTCATAAACATATTTAATTTCTTCGACATTCTCAAAGAAACCCGCTACTAATTGAGCGGGCTGATAAAATAACGATTGTACCCAACCGACTGAGTCCATAATAAATTGCTCTGGTAAAGTAAGTTGCTCACGGTCTCGCATGGAAATACCAATTAAAGCAACTAGCAAAATAATACTGACTAATAAAACAATTAATTTTTTATTGGAAAAAAACTGTGGCATATTAAACACCTTCTTCTAACCAATGATTCTAATTTATCTTGTTGATGAAATCCCTGCCTTGGATTTAAATTTATGAAGATATTCCAACGACTTTCCTGTTCCTATAGCTACACAGTCAAGCGCGTTTTCAGCAATTAATACTGGCATTTTCGTTTCGTCATTGATTACTTTATCTAAGTTCTTTAACAATGCTCCGCCACCAGTTAAGACGATCCCACGATCCATAATGTCTGCAGCAAGTTCAGGAGGCGTTTTTTCTAACGTTCCTTTGACAGCTTCGACAATGCTAGTAACAGTATCTTGTAATGCTTCCACTACTTCTTCCGCAGTTACATTTAACGTTTTCGGTAATCCAGAAACTAAATCACGTCCGCGAATATCCATTGTAATATTTTCATCAGTGCAACAAGCTGATCCAATTTCCATCTTTAAGCTTTCTGCCGTTCTTTCACCAATCATTAAGTTGTACTTCTTTTTAATATATTGAATAATTGCTCGGTCCATTTCATCTCCAGCTACACGAACGGATTGACTAATAACAATTCCGCCTAATGAAATAACAGCAACTTCAGTTGTTCCACCACCGATATCAACAACCATACTACCAGTTGGTTCCCAAACAGGTAAGCCTGCGCCAATTGCTGCTGCAAATGGTTCTTCAATCGTAATCGCTTCTTTCGCACCTGCAAGCTTCGTCGCGTCTTCTACTGCGCGCTTTTCTACTGCAGTAATACCAGAAGGCACACAAACCATCACACTCGGTTTACGAGATAGTACGGAACGGCTCTTTTGCGCTTGTTTAATAAAATATTTCATCATCATTGCTGTTGTATCAAAATCTGCAATGACTCCGTCTTTCATCGGTCTTACTGCAACGATATTCCCTGGCGTACGACCAATCATATTTTTTGCATCATTACCTACTGCTTGAATTTGACCTGTATCTGTACGTCTAGCCACTACGGATGGTTCCCTAACGACTACACCTTTTCCTTTAACATAAACGAGGGTATTAGCTGTACCTAAATCAATGCCTAAATCTCTTGAAAACCCACCTAACATGTATGTATCTTCCTTTCTGTTCATAAAAACTCTAAACTTCATTATACTTTAAAATTTGTCATTAAGATAGTTATACATATCCTTTTTCTTTCAAACTAATAAATTTTTTATCACCGATAATAAGATGATCTAACACTTCAATACCAAGGACCTTACCTGCTTCAACTAGGCGTTTTGTCACATTTATATCTTCACGACTAGGTGTTGGGTCACCGCTTGGATGATTGTGCATACAAATAACAGACGCTGAAGATCGTCGAATGGCATTTTTAAAAACTTCGCGCGGATGAACAATTGAAGCATTTAAACTTCCGATAAAAATGGTTTGCCGATGTAGCACTTGGTTTTTCGTATTCAAATATAAACAAACGAAATGTTCTTGTGTTAACGTTCGTAATTCCTCCATGACATAATGCGCCGCATCTTCAGGAGAACGAATTACATACTTTTCGGATACTTTTAAATTAGCAAGACGTTTTCCAAGCTCGATCGAAGCGCATAATAGAACAGCTTTAGCTTTCCCAATTCCTTTAATGTTCATGAGTTCTTCAATTGTAGCATCTTTAAAATATCGTAATCCTTCAAAGTGCTTTAATATTTCGATTGATAATTGCATGACAGATTGTTCTTTCGTCCCTGTTCGCAGTAAAATTGCTAATAGCTCCTGGTTCGATAACTTTTCTGCTCCATCAAAAATTAATTTTTCACGCGGTCTTTCAGATAATGGGAAATCACGAATCATGACATCTTCCTTCATCAATTAGTTCCTCCTCCATGACGGATGCACTTAGAGGAATTATTGGAAACGGCTTAATTCACGAATTGTCCGGGATATAGGTAAGCCTACAACATTAAAGTAATCGCCATCGATTTTTTTCACTAACATAGCACCGAATCCTTGAATTCCATATGCACCAGCTTTATCAAATGGTTCACCACTTTGGATGTATGTATCTATATCCTTTTTCGTAAGGTTCCAAAACATTACTTTTGTTTCTTCATAAAATGTGATAGATTTTTCTAATGTCTCGATTGCTACTCCGGTAAAAACGGAATGCGTGTTCCCAGATAATAATTGTAACATTTCTACTGCTTCTTCTTTGCTTTTTGGTTTCCCTAATCTTCTATCACCGATCGCAACAATCGTATCTGCCCCAATAACTACACAATCTTTATTTTTCGAGAAAACATCTTTTGCTTTTTGCTGTGCTAATGACTGAACAATATTAGCCGGGGTATCTTTTTCATTCATGACTTCTTCAATATCACTGACGATTATTTCAAAAGTTAGATTCACTTGCTCGAGCAATTCTTTCCGTCTTGGAGATCCTGATGCTAAGATTAATTTTTTCATTTACTCCCCTCCAACGCCCATTATTTTTTTCGACAATACTTTTCGTTTTATGACACTTACTATAGATATTCTGAAACAAAAAGGAATTCATTACTCATGAATTCCTAGTATTTACTATTTAAATAATAATCCATATACCGTTAACGCGTTTAATAAATGTTGCTCACTTGCCCATAAATGGCTAGCTTGTCCACTTTCCTTATATTCATTAAAACTCTTACCTGCATTTATGACGTTTGTGACAAATGTTTTTTCTTCGCTCGTCAACGTTTCGATTGAACTTGCGATACCTTCTAATGATGTTATCATTTCTTTTACTTCAGACCATTTCTTTTCGTCAAAAGATCCAGTCGTCAATGCTGCTGAAGTTAACAAGACGAGCTCTGAATATTCTTTTGCTGCATTTTCTACTAGAGCAACCTTATTACTGTCTGTACTAGAAAAAGTGCCGCCTTTCATGACGAACTCTTTTACATACGGGTCCTCTTCATTAGCTGAACTATAATTACTGCTTAACGCCATTGCTTGATCTTTTGTTGACGTTACCCCTACAAATACATAAAACAATCCTTCGTTTTCAAGCGAGGCCGCTACAAGCCCATTATTTTTAACCTCTTGTATGATCTCATCTGCTTTTGCTTGCGAAGAATAGACACCTATTTGAATAATGTTAACAGCTAAACTCGGCAAATCCGAAGTAACCGGAGATTTCGTATTAGGAGGATCCTCCTCTTCATCCCCTTGATCAACTACTGCTGGTGTACCGTTGCCGTTAACTGGTACGTCTTCTGTTTGTCCAGTCGTGCTAAACATTTTTAAAATAATGACACCGAGTGATATCCCAATGAACAATGCTAAAGCGATAGGAAAGAAAAAGTGCTTTGGAATAACAATAAATTTCTTATTGCGATTTGACTTGTTTTTTAAAACGTTGCGCAAGTAATTCGCATTATCTTTATTGCTTGGGTCACTAGCAAATAAAATATCGTCGTTGTTGATCTCTCTTTCAGCAGTGGCTGCAATTTCTTCCTCTGCTTTTTTAAATTCGTTCTCTTTTCTCTGATTCCGATTGTCGTCAAAGGTAATTTTTATTTGTCTGTTTGGCTTGTCCACTTTTCCCACTCCCTTTCTTTTCAGTGGATAACCTCAACTTTTCTTCACCTTATCATAATGAAAAAAAAAAAGAACAAGACTTTTGTCGTCTTGTTCTAAGCGATTATCGACATATTATTCAGTCGATAAAAACAGTTCATTTATTTTGAAAATATCATGGATCTTCCATGTGCCATTTATTTTCTTTAATACATACGTTCCTTCAATAATTCGGCTTTTATAGTCACTACCTTCATCATTACTACTTACTTTCTGTACGTAGTTGACAGAAGCTTGCGAATTTCGCACTGTATCAATCGTTACAGAAAGGAGTTCGACATGTAAGTTTTGCCCAATAAGTTCTGACGCATGTGCTGCTACCTGAGAGCTTTCATCTTCAGTTGAAGTTGTTGTGAAAATTCTCGCCAATCCATCAGCATCATTATTATTAATCGCAACGACATATTGATTTAATACCGCATGCAATTCAACGTCATCAGGGTTTACTTTCGTTCCAAATAACGGGTTCGTTTTCGATCCAACATTATAAATTTCTTGCATTGGTAATGATTCTAACTCTGCTTTATATTTTGGGAAGAAATAAGTAGATAAAGTAACATCGTAAACCACTTCCCCTTGTGTTCTTAGTTGTGCAAACGAGTTATCAGCCGTTCCAGCTTCGCCATCTTCTGAGAAACTTAAATCATCGATTGTCGTAATACGCGTATTGTTTTCTAATGATTTCAAGAAAGTCTGCATTGCGAAATAATTTGGTGACGTAACCGAAAGCGCTACTGTTACTTTATTCGTTTGCTCATCTTCAAGTACTCGTTGCGTTACTTCTAAATTTAAAATTTCACTATCTGAGATAACTTTCGCCTTTTCAATACTAAACAAAAATTGGCCAACATAAGCTTTCGCAGGCACTTGATCATGGAGCGATTTTAATTGGACGATTGTATCATTTTGCGTGTCAGACACACGCTGTTTCGCACTAAGTAAAAGCGTTGCCTCCATTTTCTGCTTTTTCTCGAGCTTTTCTTTTTCAGCAACTAATGGATTTATCATACCTACATATATATATGCAATAATTAATACAGTAACCATTGTTATAGAGATGAAGAGAACGAGAGGGTTTCTAAATAAGTCTTTCATTATTCTCCTCCCTCCTGTTCTGCTTGAACAGCTTTTACAGTTTCTAAATCTAATGTAATCGAGTATTGCACATAAAATCTTGGTAATACTTCGTTTTCATTATTAGAAACCTCTTTAATTTCAATATCATCTAAACTAACATTTGTTACAAATGACAATGAACTTAAACCGTCCGTGTACATTGACATTTCTGGCAGCGTATCAAATTTAACATAAATATCGACAATACCATTTTCAGAGAAAGTATAATCAATAAAATAACCACGCTCAGGCAATAATTTAACAAAATCATTTAAAATACCAACACTAGAAAAATGGAATGCTTCAATCTTATTGACGTCTTGTACATATTCATCAATAAAAGATCCAGATTGCATATCAGTTATTTTCGCTTCAAGAGCTATACGTTCCGCCTCTGCACTTTTTATCTTCGTTTCTAGCATTTCAATTTCACTGGAGACACTACTATATTTAACATACATAAAAGCTCCACTTGCTAACACAGTTGCGATTAATATGTAAATTAAAATTCTAAAAATAGGGTGCGCTTTAGGTTTCTCACGCAATAAATTAATTTCTACGTTCATTTCGTTTGCACCTCTTTAAGTGCTAATCCTAGTGCTAAGTACTGCTCGCGTGGCAGTGCTTCACCTGTATCCGTTTGGAATACACCTTCATCAAATGACATAATTGGCACAGTGAAACGATCTTTCATTTTACCAATAACATCACTTAAATATGGATTATCACCGATGATTAGTATTTTTGTAATTTCTTCCTTGCCTTTTGTTAACGTAAAGCGATAGAAATTCATCACACGATCCATTTCTACTATGTCTTCCTCAATAACAGCTTGCAAGTCTTCCTCATTTTTCGTCCATGCAATTTTACCGTCAGATACTTCCCATGAACCTTCATCAAATTCATTAACAATATGTCTTGAAAATACAGGGAACTCTTCATTGAAGATTGTTAAATTTACAGACGAAAGGTCATACTGAATAAGCAGTAAATGTTCATTTTCCACATCTTCCATTGCTGAATAATATAACCGATAAATCGATAAGGAAGAAATATCAGCAACAACAGCATCTAACGACACATCTTCTAATAACTGACGGTATTGTTCAACCGTTTCTTCAGGGGCAGCAATTAGAAGAATATCTTGCTTATTCTTTTGCTCAGAATTTGGCAGTAATTTAAACTCGAATAACGGCTCCTCAAATGGTAAATGAATACTAGCACCTAATTCTAAAAACAAATGTGATTGAATTTCGTCTTCTAGTAAATCACCAGGAACTTGAACACGCCTGATAACGATAATTTGATCTGGAACGATAAACTGCACTTCACGATTTTTAATCTTCCATTCTTCTACACATTCTGCCAGAATAAAAGTTAGTTTTTCTCTGTTTTGAATCTTACCTTCTTTAATAACGCCATCTGGCAAATATCTTTCCTTACAATCTTTTACTACTATTTCTTTTCCATTATTTTTTAACTCTAAATAACGAATAACATGGTCCTTGATGACAATGTTAACTTTTCTTTTCGGCTTAAAACTTAAATCAAAACCCACTATTTTCACTTCCTATCCTTTTGAGAAAAACTGTTCGATGTACCACATAATCATTTGCTCTCCGAAAAAATAAGCAATTAATGATGCAACTATTATGTATGGTCCAAAAGGAATTGCTTGTTTACGTTTAATTTTACCAGAAATTAGTCCTATGATGCCGAAAACCGCGCCGATAAATGTCGATAAGAAAAACGTTAATAAAACACCCTTTAAACCTAAAAATAAGCCTAACACGGCAAATAGCTTAACATCTCCTCCGCCCATTCCACCTTTACTAACAACCGCAACGAAGTAAAGAAGAACAAAACCAACTATTGCCCCAACAATGGCATCCCACCAAGGGGTAAGAGGTGATAATACACGAATAGGAATTATAACTATTGCAAAAAATAACAAAATTTTATTTGGAATTAGCATATATGAAATATCTGTTACAATAATTACCATTCCTAAAGATATTAATAGAAATGCAGCTAAAAGCTCCCATTCAATTCCAATGCTATATGCAGCGTAGGCATAAAGTAACCCAGTCAATAATTCGACAGTAGGATACATTATACTTATCTTTTCGCCACACGTTTTACATTTTCCTCCAAAAAACAAAAAAGAAATTACAGGAATTAAGTCAGTTGCTGTTAATGTACGTTTACACGTCGTACAAGCAGAACGTGGTTTAACGATCGATTTGCCTAAAGGCACGCGTAATCCGACAACATTAAGGAACGAACCTATTAAAAGACCTAAGATGAAAGAATAAAAGATTATGAAAAAATCCATTGGATGCACCTCCTAATATAGAATAAGGATAACCCGGGGGTTATCCTCATTCTATATTTTTATATTTGCAATTTAATTAACCAGCTGGAACTGGAGCTGGAGTTTGGTTTTCAATAATCATGTCACGAGATAACTTCGACTCTAAAACAGGACCATTTTGTGTTTCTTCATCATAAAAAGTGGAAATATCATCAGTAGCAGTAGCATCAGCTATAGATATTAAAGTGCGTTGAGACCCATTTAGATACACATAGTAGTTATATTTTGGTGCCTTACCAGAAACTTCTACTTTTTCAATTAAAACATATGAACCCGTTGCAGGTTTTGTAGAGCGTTTGGTGCCATCTGCAGCTACTGGATTTACTACATCTGCAGAAGCTTCTTTAGCGTATACCCCTCCATCTGGGTCTTCTAAAGTTTCAACATAACCATTTTCCTCCAACCAAGTTAGTGAAAAATATACTTTGTCTAAGTGTCCAGTCGGTAAGACATCATTTTCAGAAGCTACAGCATATTTAGCTGCATCGATCATACTTTCTGCATTAGCTAAGTGAGCATCCTTCTTGGTATTATCAATAATTCCTGAAATACTTGGTACTGCGATTGCAGCGATAATTCCTAGAATTACGATTACAGCTAGTAACTCAATTAGTGTGAAACCTTTCTCATTGTTTAATAATTTCTTCATTTGTGTTTCCCCCTTTTTTATATATTGGCCGGTTGCACTACTCGTTCCAATCTATCAAAGTGCCCACATAAAGATAGATTTTCATCACTTCCGCCAATGATTAATCTTATTATATAGTATATTTCTACAAAAAACTAGCAAAAATTTTACATTTCAGAATAATTTACCAAATTCGACAATTTGATAGATTTAGTTCAAATTTCCTAGCCGACATGGTCGAAAATTGTGAACATTGGAACGACAATGGCAAGGACAATTCCACCAACGATTAAAGCTAAACTGACGATCATAATTGGCTCAATCATAGCTTTTAATTTATCCGTTGCGTTTTCTACTTCCGTTTCGTAAAAGTCTGCAACTTTTCCGAGCATAGTATCTAATGCACCAGACGTCTCACCAATAGCGATCATTTGCGTTACTAATTTCGGGAAAGCCCAATGTTTTTCCAATGGTTCTGTGAAGGAGTTTCCCCCTTCCAAAGAGATGCGTGATTCGCGTAAAACTTTAGCCATTATTTCATTGCCAATGATTTTTTCGACGATGGATATTGCTTGTAGGATCGGAACTGAGTTACCAACTAATGAGCTTAAAGTTCTCGTTAATCTAGCAATTGCTGCCTTTTGTAATATCGTTCCGAATAATGGTATTTTTAAAGCAATTAAGTCCATATAATATCTTGATTTATTATTACTACGTAAATATTTGAGAGATATAATGATAGCGATAATGACAACGATGATTAACCACCAAAAGCTTTGCATCCATTCACTTGCTCCCATAACGAAACGCGTGATAAATGGAAGTTCAGCTCCGAAGTCAGAAAACATGCCAACAAATGTCGGTACGACGGAAACAAGTAAGAAAATGATAACTCCTGAGGCAAAAATACCGATAGACGCTGGGTAAACGAGTGCAGTTTTTACTTTTGCACGGGTTGATTCTTGTTTTTCGTAATAGTCTGCCAAGTTTTCCAGTGTATCATCTAAGTTACCACCAGCTTCTCCCACTTTAACCATGTTCGTAAATAATGACGGGAAGATTTTACTATGTTTTCCGCAAGCTTCGGAAAAAGAAATTCCTGTACGTAAATCTTCTTCAATGGCAAATAGAGCTTTACGAAACGGTTTACTCGTAGATTGGTGTGCAAGAATGTTTGTAGATTTAACGACCGTAACACCTGCTTTTAGAAGCGTGGCAAACTGCCTTAAAAAAACTACAAAATCTTGCATCTTGACCGGGTTTCCAATATATATATCTTTTTCCCACCAATTAAGCTCTACTTCTTCAATTTTAAGTACGCGAATTCCTTTTTCCTTTAAGCTAACTAGTGCCTCTCTTTTCGAGTCACTTTCTAATTTACCAGATTTTTTGCCGCCTTTTATATCACGGCCTTCATATTTAAAGTGCGGCATCTACTTTGCCCCCTCAGATAAAAACGGCTCAGCTATTTCAGCGGCAACTTGTCCAGTATCTATTAAACGTTGTATATCCATATCAAGCGTATGCATGCCCGTCGCTTTTGACGTTTGCATGACGTTTACGATTTGGTGAATTTTCTCATTTCGAATTAAGTTAGCTACTGCGGAATTATTAACTAAAATTTCCGTTGCAGCTCTTCGTCCAGTTTTGTCCACTGTTGGGAAAAGTCGTTGTGAAATGACTCCAACTAGAACTGATGCCAATTGGACACGGACTTGTTCTTGTTGACTTGATGGGAATACATCAATAATTCGGTCAACGGTAGATGGCGCATTTTGCGTATGTAACGTACCAAAGACTAAGTGACCTGTTTCCGCTGCAGTTATTGCAATTGAAATTGTATCTAAATCACGCATTTCTCCGACGAGAATGACATCAGGATCTTGTCTTAATGCGGCACGTAATGCGTTATTAAAACTTTGTGTATCTGCCCCAACTTCTCGTTGATTAATAATGCTCTTACCGTGATTGTGAACAAATTCAATTGGATCTTCCAGTGTAATGATATGTTTAGACATCGTTTGGTTAATATAATTAATCATTGAAGCCAATGTTGTTGATTTTCCACTACCTGTTGGACCTGTTACAAGAATAAGTCCTTGTGGTTTCTTTGTCATATCTTTCACGACTTGTGGCATGTTTAAGTCATCAATATTCGGAATTTTCGTTGGAATCATTCGAATTGAAATACCAACACTACCACGTTGGTTAAAGGCATTTACTCGAAAGCGGGAAAAGCCAGGAATACTATATGAGAAGTCTATTTCCCCTTTTTCTTGGAACTCTTCCCATTTTTCTTCTGACATAATTGACTTTGCCATTTGTGCGGTTTGTTCTTTCGTTACAATATCTTTTCCAAATCCTTTTAAATCACCACTAATACGAAAAATTGGTGGAACACCGACAGTAATGTGAATATCGGATGCTTTAAGTTGATTTGATGCTCTTAGAATATGATCTATTTTCTCTTTCACCTTTTCACCTACTCACTTAGTGCAACGCGTAATACTTCTTCAGTCGTTGTATGTCCTTGCTTTACTTTTAATAAACCATCATCTGTTAAGTAAATCATTCCTAATTTTTTCGTCAATTCATGGATTTCTGAAACTGGTCGATTATTTAATAAGAGATTACGTATTTCTTCATTCATCACTAAAACTTCATGAATGGCGATGCGTCCTCTATATCCTGACATATTACAATTTCCACAGCCTGTACCACGCATCACTGTCTCGATTTTCAATCCGCGCTTAGCAAAAATTTCTTGCTCTCTTCTCGAAGCTTCTTGCTCTACAGCACAATCTTTACAAATTCTACGAACTAATCGTTGCGAGATTACCCCGGCGATAGACGATGCTACCATGAAAGGTTCAAGGCCCATATCTACTAATCTACTTAATGTACTAATCGAGTCATTTGTATGAATCGTACTTAATACTAAGTGCCCAGTTAAAGAGGCACGAATAGCAATTTCTGCCGTTTCCTGATCTCGGATTTCCCCAACCATAACGATGTTTGGATCTTGTCGTAATATTGCTCGTAACCCTTTGGCAAAGGTCATACCAACATTAGCGTTTACTTGAATTTGGTTAATTCCTTGAATTTGATACTCGACGGGATCCTCAACCGTAATGATGTTAACGTCTTCACTATTTAAATGGTTTAATCCCGCATATAATGTAGACGTTTTCCCTGAACCTGTTGGGCCTGTGATTAAAATAATTCCTGTCGGTCTTTCAATTAATTCAATGAAACGGTTGTAGTTAATTTTATTAAAACCTAATTTATCGATATCATTTAATGCATTACTTAAGTCTAAGATACGTAATACGATCTTTTCACCAAACACGGTAGGTAAAGTAGATACACGCAAATCAACTGGATGTATATCAATCGTTAGTTTAATTCGTCCATCTTGTGGAATACGACTTTCCGTAATGTTTAAATTTGCCATAATTTTTATTCGTGCTGTAATAACATTTTGCATATGCTTCGGTAGCTTTTTCTCTGTTTGTAAAATACCGTCAACACGAAAACGAACGGCCAGATGTCTTTCTTGTGGATCAAAGTGAATATCACTCGCCTTTTGTTCAACTGCACTCGTTAAAATTTGATTAACGATTCGAACGACTGGCGAATCATTGACATCAATCTCTTCACCTTCATCTGGTTGTTCTTCTGGCATATCTTCAAATAATTCATCAATGGAATCATCCATTGCATAATATTTCGTTATTGCCCGAGAAATATCATCTTTTGTCGCGATTGCTGGCTCAATTTGAAATCCGGTTGACAATCGTAAATCATCGATTGAGTAATAATCCATTGGATCAGCCATTGCCACATGAAGCTTTTGCCCTTCTTTCTTAAAAGGCATGATTAAGTTTCGCTTTGCAAATTCTTTAGATACTAAAGCTAAAATATTTTCATTAATTGGATACTGAAATAAACTAACTTGCGGGATGTTTAACTGATGGTGTAAGGCTTCCGTTAATTGTTGTTCGGATATTAGCCCACGCTCTATTAAAGCATCACCAAGTTTTTGACCTTCTGCTTTTAAATCTAAGGTTTCGGATAACTGTTTTTCAGTTATTAGTCCGGACTCTATTAATAAATCCCCTAGTCTTTTTCTTGTTTTAGACATAAACTCTCTCCATATCGAAAGATGCTCTCCATCTTTTATTATTCTGGATTATTCACTTCCATAGCGAATTTCGACCCTGTGAACTGGTATATAAAAGTCCTCTGCAATTAAAGTGTTACTTACTAGGTTGTCTGATTCATCAAAGGCACTACGGTATATTGTACATAAATAGCCAGGTCGACCTTCATTTTTAACCATTACTTCATTTTCCTTTACACTATCTGAAAAATGGATGATCGTTTTCGGTTTGAATTGTTGCTTTCCTTTTATCGAAACGACGTATCGGTAAGGAAGGCTCGGTCCTACTATGCTTACATTTAAAACATTATTATCTTCATATACTTGAAACACATAGTTCTCAGCATTCGGATTTCTGAAAGCTAGATCTAATTCACCTGGAACTACCTTTGCTTCAAACCCCAAGCTTGCATATTCCGGGAGAGAACTCCCAATATGACGTTCTAGTATATCAAAGTTAGTATTTAATAAAGCTTTGTAAAGGGCAGTTGCTAAGACACTTAAACTATCAGAATCAATCAACTCTGTACCTTCACTTTCAAGTAGTGAAAGTAAAGAAGTCGTTTCATTAGCTGCGATTACTTTATTATTAAGAGAAGCTACCCATAAATCCAAGTAGTTATCTTTTTTAAAGTTTGTTACGACACTTTCAGCAACAACGCCATTTCCTTCTTCAATGACGTAATTATTAGCATTAATTTCGATCCGAACAGTCATCTCTTTCACATTTGCAACAATATCTTGTGCAATCGCATCAATATCTACAAAAATATGATTTTCATACAATGCACTAATTTCATTTGTTAAGTTAGGAGCAACGACAACTATCTCATTTTGCTGCCCACTTTGAATCGCGTTAATAGTAGCTGGCACATTAATATTCACTAAAGATGATGGAATAGAAAGCGCTTCACCATTTGTATCTAAAATAGTAATCGTTGAATTATTCATCCACTGACTAACTTTATTAGTTAATAATTGCTTCGCAGTTGTCTTAGTATGACCTGTTACATTAAGTGGTCCTATTTTCGTTTGATTTGCATACTTTTCTTCAATGCCTAGCACTTCTGTTTTCAATTTACCAAAGGCGTATATTGAACCATAAAACGAAGTTAGGAGAAATAGTATACTAAGTGACGTAATGACGAAGATCTTAATCATATAATTACCGTTCATTGTGAGAGTATCACCTGCCTTTATGCTTTTACGCTATTTCCACACTTGCCACCATTTCTTTTTATATTTCTTTATACGCGGCATTCTACCATCATAACTTCTGCTAAGACGATCATAATTTAATTTTCTAGAGTCTTCTTCAACATCTTCCTCATCATCTTCTAAAGGTGCTAAGAAAACTTCTGCATTTACTTTGGAAGTGTCTTTGCTCTTGTCTGGTAACTGCCTATTTGTTTCTAACGTGTCCTTATGATCATTAAGTTCAGCTATTAATTCCTCCATAGAAGCATGACTTTTCTTGTGTAAAGAATGAATCCCCTTGAAAACAAGTTCATCATTTATTAATTCGTCATTGTACTTCTTTTCCCCTGCTGAATAATGTATATTTTTGTCAGAATTAGGTATTTCTATATTAGTATTCCAGTTTTGCCCTTCAAACTCAATATTTAATTCTTCTAAATCATCATAATCTTCACGGTTTAGTAAATTACCTTCAGCATCACCATCTTGTGAATCAGCTTCTTCGGTAGCGATTTCTTCCGCATTTTCAAACTTAATGTCATTCAATATGTTTAATTGTTCATTTAGACCTTCTTCAAAATCTAATTCGTTAACGGTTGGCTTTAACGAATCCAGCTCATTTAAACCTTTTAATTCTTCGATACTTTCCGAAATGTTTGTTTCGGTTTCTTCTTCATCACTGCTGACCAGTTCTTCATCAAGATCATCTTCTGAAGAAAGTGTTAGATCAATCATTTCCACTTCATTTGTCTTCTCTGTGTTCGTTACACCAGAAGTGTTATTCTGTTCATTATCGTCTACATTCCAGGCAAACGAATCATTTAAATCAGCCAGTGCTATTTCATCTAGATTTTCAGTTTCAGTTTTCTCAGAAGCTACACTTTCATCTTCTTCCTTTTTAGGCATCACATTATTTACTTCGCCTAACTCTTCTAACCCTTCTAACCCTTCTAATTCTTCAACTACAACTTCTTCATGTTCTTCTTGATAATGTTCTTCTTCTGATAGTTCGATTTCATCAGTTAATTCAATTTCATCTGTTTCTTCATGTACGTCGACCTCTTCAAGTTTTTCTCCAATTTCACTCTTCTCCTCATTCTCTTTGCCAGATACTTGCAAGTCTTCCTCTGAGAATAGTTCTAAAAATGAAAATGATTCGTTTTCACTTGAATCTTCTTTTGAAATCCAACTTTCATCTTGTGGATTAAGAACTTTAGTTTTGTCTTCTTTACTTTTATTTTCCTTATCGTCTAAAGCAAATAAGTCATCAATCGTTTTAAGTTCATCTATGAAATGATACTCAGTCTCATTTTCTGTATTAAAATCTGGCCCTTGTTGCTGATCTTCATGTTCACCCAAATCCTCGAAGTTATTATCGACATTCAATTCTTCTTCTGGAGTATCTTTTTCAATCGTAATACGATTACTAGAATCAAACTCTTCTTTAGATTCACCTTGTTCATAATAGTCTTCTTTCTCTTGCTGAAGTTTTTCAGTTTCACCATTAACTTCATTTATATCAAATGCATGATCTGCAAAGTGTGATAATTGTTCTTCATCACTGTCTTCTTCTACAGAAGAAGTTACATCTTCTAATACTTCTTCCAATTGAGATGTGTTGCTATCATCTTCTAAATTCAGACTATCTTGTTCAAAAGTAGAATTCTCTTCTATGTTGGAAAGTTCATTTGTAACCTGTTCCTTTTGTTCGGGAACTTCCATTTCTTCCTCTGAAATCTCGATTAACACCTCTTCTTCTTCAACTTTTTCAGTGCCATTTACATGTACTAAAAGTCCTTTAGTAGAAAGGTTTGAGAATGAATATGTATCTTCTTCCATTGAATTAGCACGCATTGCAACCAACGCACTAAAGAGTAGTATTATTAAAAGTGATATGACTATTATTTGCCAACTTTGCAGAAAATTGTCAGCGAAAAGGATGAATCCAGTAGAAAAAAACGATATCATTGTTATGAAAAGTCTATTATGTTTATTCAAATGAAGTGGTAGAACTGAAAGAATTATATATAATATTAAGCTTAAACTGATCAAAAAAAGTAACTTTGTGATCATTTAACTACCCCCCCTTGCAAAATGCGAGCAAATATTCTTTATTTTTTATAATTATCAAATTTCTCCATTTTTTGCTACTCCTTATTGTATAATAAAACCAGTAACATTAAAAGGAGGTTTTACTTAATGGTAGAACATAATAACAAAAATGGATTTACATTATTGGAAGTATTAGTCTCCTTTACACTGTTATCCATTGTCATACTAATATTCTTTTCTGCATTCCAGCGCTATGCTCTAGTGTCTAATATAAATGAAGATAACCTTGTTGCAATGAATCTAGCAAAGAAAGTAACGGTTGGTATGGAAAAAAACACAAATGAAATATTAGAGAAATATGGCGATTTCTATGACGAAAATGCATATTTAGACATAAATAATGAAATTGAAAATAATTTTTTAAATGTCGAAATACTAGAACAATTGGAAATTAACAATATCCCTTACTATAAAGTAATGTCAGGAGATCAAGTGTTTTTTATCTCTATTAAAAATATTACCGCTGATAATAATAAAGTAACTGAACATGCTACGATAAACGTAGAAGTACTAGATAGTAGGTTAACTAAAGTTGTTGCCGAGAATTTTGGATACATAAGTACTATTGCTAGTAATGAAGAAGGCGGAAATACAACTAATGAGACAACATATGAGCCTGATCCTTTGGCAGAAGATTTGGCTGGAATTGTTTTAACAAATATGAAAAACAAGAAAGATAAAATTGAAAATAATTATCTTTCTAAGACTACTGATAGTACTTTTTTTGACACGAGTAACACAAATCATGTAGCAAGTAATCAAAACCATCAATTTGACTTTTATAACAATAAAGAAAATATCGCTAACTGCCCTGAAGAAAATACTTGTTATAAAGACACCCATTCTGACCAAACTTACATATTTACCATTGAAAATGTAACAGAGAATCCAAGCTCTTCTCCTTATACAATTGAAGTTAGAGTATATAATTTGCAATATGAAGAAGTCGCTGTTAAAACTGACACTATTACTAATTAGAAAAGAGGAAATTAATGAAACTATGTCGAAATAATGAAAATGGTTTAACATTAATTGAAGTTCTTGCTACAATCGCTATTTTTTCTATTATCTTAGGATTAATAACCAATGTAGTAATTAATAGTTTCAATTACCATGATAAAAGTTATGATAATTTGAAATTAGGGCAAGAAGCAAACTTAATCATTACTAAACTTAGAACTATTCACCAAAAGAATGAAGGATATCTACTTAAGTATGATACATCAGGAAATCTTTTAATAGACCAAGGTGATGGGGAGCAGTTATTAGGTAAGCAAGATGGTTACCGCTATGAACTATCTGCACATTTAGCTGACGACAGCAGTGAAAGTATTAACTATGAGGTTCAAGATGGAGCCGTTCTGGAAGACGAACTTATCGTCAAAAAGAAATCAACAGTATTCTTAACAATTAAAATCATCGACGAAAAATCAAATAAATCTATTTCTCTAGAAACGACATTAACACGATTAGTAGGAGGAAATTAATGAGAAGTATAAATAATGAACGTGGAGCGACATTACTTATTTCTTTGTTACTTATACTATTAATAGTCATATTAACTACATCGCTTGCAGGACTTGCTGTAACGAGCTTAAAGCAGGCACAAATGACAGAAGACAACTTAGAAATGACTAATTTAGCTGAAATGGGCATTGTTTACTACAACAATGAAATAAAAAGTTTTATTTTACGAGAAGAGAATAAAACAAAATCTCTTGATGAGATAAGGGATGATTTTGAACAGGAATTTGCAACAAGTAAAACTGTTGTTATTGACGAAAATCACTCTTTTGAAGTCGAAGCAATGGTCGATAACACCCGTTCAGATAATAAAGTCATGTATATCCAAGTAATCAGTACTGGTATCAAAAACAACACAAACTTCACAAAAGAGATAGTCGCTAATCTATCCTTTACAAACAAAAAAAGAGAATTCGTTAAACTTACACCAGCGGAACAAGAACAATTTAAGGTCGATCCTGTAGCAATCACTAAGGATCCTGTCTTTCATGATAGCAGTTCATTTAGTAATCAATCCAATAAACTTAAAAATTGTAATCAAACTACTTTTTCCGGATCTGATTATTCATTTAATAATATAGATATTGACTGCGATACTCTGATCACTGTAAAAGGAAATGCTGATCTAAATGGAGTGAAACTGAAAGAAGATAGTGATTTATTAATCGAAGAAAGTGCTATTTTCTATAAAGACTTCGAAATGGAAAAGGATACAAACTTAACAATATTAAAAAATGCATTTGTAACACACAATAACGCAGATGAAATAAAGATTAAGGGTAACGTTACCATAAAGGGTAATGTAAAAATGGATAAAGGTAGTAGCAATGATGATTTAAAGATAACAATGAAAGGTGAAAACGAGGATAAGAAAGCTGTCATTACTTTTGGTGATGTTGATAATCCTACCAACGGCAATGGTAACTTTTACGGTGCTGCTTCTGAAATAAAATTAGAGGAACATGTTGATTGGACAATATATGGAAATGCTTATTTTGACCTATCAGACAAATTCGAAATGAAGGAAGGTTCTACTTTAACAATTAAGGGGAATGTATTATTTGAAAATGTATCAGATGATTTTCATTTAAAAGATTCGACTATAATTATTGAAGGAAATGCAGTCTTTAAAAACATAACTGATAAATTTAAATTAGAAAACTCTAACATAATAATCAAGAAAAATGCTAAGTTTCTCAATATTGACGATAAGTTAGAAATCGATATTGATTCAAGTATACAAGTTATTGAAAATATCGATTTAAGTGAAACCTACTTTAGTGCAGAAGATTTAGAAAAGGTAAAAGGAATAATTAAAGTCGGTGGTTATGCCCTATTACATGAAAATCAAGAATACCCTTTAGAAAATCCTAATTTCGATGAAGGGAAAATGGATAAATTACAATTTCTACTCAAAGAAATCACCGAGGAAGAAAAGAATGAATATGCTGTCTATTTGAATATGACACAGGAAGAAAAAAGTGAAAATGAAGAAAGGTACGCTGCTAGAATTTCATCACACATTGCTTTAGCACAAATCTTCGATCGAGAAGAACAAGAACCTACTGAGTTTGAGTGGGATTCATGGGAAGAACAAACAACTATTGAATACTAAAAATAAACATAAAAAAGAAGTTACACTCAACTGTGTAACTTCTTTTTTTATCCGCTTACATAAACTGCAACTTTGTTTCTTCCTTGCTGTTTAGCCCCTGTGTACATCGCTCTATCAGCGTGTCTAATTAGTGACATTGCATCATCACCTTGCTCTGGAGCTGTTGCTATACCAATACTTGCTGTAACTCTAATCGAATATGGTTTAGGATTGCTTTTTAAATCATCTTGTACGATAAATGGCTTATTAGCAATCGTCTTGCGAATTGTTTCGGCAATTTTAAAGCATTTTTCCTTACCAGTTTTCGGTAATAAGATAACAAATTCTTCTCCGCCATATCTTGCAACGGTTCCTGACTCTCCAATAACCATCGTTAAACGCGTTGCCAGCTGACATAACACTTCATTTCCACTTTGGTGTCCATAGTTATCATTGACAGATTTAAAGTGGTCTAAATCTAAAAGGATAATAGAGAATTCTTCTTTATTTTTCTTATATTTAGTAAATGTTTGGTCTAAAATCGTTTCAAAGTAACGATAATTATACAGTTGTGTTAAACCACAACGTTCGCTTTGTCTTTTCGTATCTTCGTAATTTTTTGCATTTTCAATTGCTACCGCTAGTGAGTTAGCTAAAATTTCTAATATTGTTACGTGATGTTTCTCAAACATTCTTTGTTGCCTAGAAGCAAGTGTAATAACACCTACAATTTTTTGATTGCGTTGCATAGGGATTGAAATGATCGATTCAACAGTTTCAGGAAGGAAACCTATTGAAAGGTCACTCCATTGGCTACGCTTTTTGTAAATAACACTATTCGCTTGTTTAAATGCTTCCCCACTTACACTATTGACTTTTGACAGCCACTTCAGTTTTGGTTCAACAACTGAACCGTTTTCTATGTAGCGAAGGATAGAGAAGTTCTCATTATTTTTTTCAGTATCTAAAATGTATAAGTAATCGACATTGAACATTTTCGAAATTCGATTAACGAATAAATCAACTGTATCTTCAACATATAATCTTTCTGTAAGTTGGTGACCAACTTCACTTGTTTGGTGTAATAAATTATTTATTTTTTCACTCGAATGGTAAAGTCGTATCATTAAAGAAATGCTAATGAACGGGAATCCTACGAAGAAGATTGCTGCTGTACCAATTTGCGCATATAGGATATAGAGAATTAATCCAAATGGTAGAACGATACATGTCGTTATTAATTCCCACCACATATCTTTGCCCCAAAAAGTAACATCTTCGCGATAAACGACTACATCTCTTAAGTATAAAAAGATGTGATTTGTTATAAAGAAAGTTAACGCGTATCCGATTATTGGTGCTATTTGCGGGAAGTTTCCGATTTCGTAAAGCCCAGTTTCTCCTCCAAGTCTATAATATACTAACCCTGAAGCAATTGAACCTAGGAGAAACATTAACATATTCGTCAAATATCTAGAATAATCTTTTAAACTTACTCTTAGATGTGCCATTGCAATGACAATCGATATTTGGGTTAATAACATCTCTACAAATAATCCGAACTGTAAAAACACTGCTAATGATACACCTTGGATAAATAAGATGTTTGTACCTCTTACTTTTATAGGTAATAGGGACGTAATTGCTAAAAGAAAGAGTAATGATAATATATCTACAAAACTGTCTGATGATATAGTAGGAGTGTCAATTTGATATATTCCCCAAACAGAAGTTGGCCAAATTAACAAGAATGCTAAGATGACAAAAAACGATTTTTGCCTCGAAAGTTTATAATTCAACCAAACCCCTCCCCCTATATATATTTACATTTTATACTAAATGATATTGATAAATTTTTGCCTTTCTACTATTTTAACAAATCTTCAGAATAATTGTATAAAAAGTTTTAAATTTATTACATTTTTTTAAAATATTTTCTAATTTCAGAAATAAAATAAAGAGATCCAGTAACAATTAGCATTTCATCTTCACTAATCGATGCTATTCTTTTCTGCAAAGTTTCCTGATAATCCTCGTTATAGTCCTTACTATGAAAAACTGACGTTTCAAATAACTCTTTTGCAGAAGCTGCTCGATGAAAAGGAAAAATAGTAAAAGTAATATGATCAATTTCTGTGTACAAGTGACGCAACATTTCGTTAATTTCTTTATCTTTGTTTGCCGCAAAAACTGCGATTTTCTTTTTCGAAGGATAATGCTTTTTTAATGTAGTCGTTAAGCTTTTCATTCCTTCTTCATTATGTGCTCCGTCAATTATAACTAGTGGGTTAGTAGAAACTGTTTCAAACCTTCCAATCCAACTTGCTTCGAGCAGTCCTCTTTTGATATCTTCTTCTTCAATTAATAACGAATAATATACTCGCAAGTAGTTAATTGCCATAATTGCTAGTGATGCATTTCGGACCTGGTGTTCGCCTTTCATTGAAATTTTATATTCTTTTGCTGGAAATAACGAAGCTTTTAATGTGAAAGTTTCACCATCATTGCTAGAATTTTGATGTGTGCTGTTGAAGTCAATCCCGTACTTATAAACTTTTGCTTTCTTTTCCTTTGCTATACGAAGAAATACATCTAACACTTCTTCTTTCGTTTCCGTCGTAATAAGAGGTACCCCATTTTTAATAATTCCTGCTTTTTCTTTCGCAATATCTGTTAACTCATTTCCGAGAATATTCATATGGTCATAGCTAACATTTGTGATGAGCGAAAGCATCGGGTAAATGACATTAGTCGAATCAAGTCTACCTCCTAGCCCTGTTTCGAATAGGACAATATCAGGTTTACTTACATTTGCAAAGTAGAACATTGCCATGAATGTAATAATTTCAAACTCTGTTGGTGAACCTAGATCAGTCTCAACTTCAACTGAATCAACAATAGGTTTTACATCCTGAACTAACTGTAATAATTCATCATTTGGAATTGGCTCACCATTAATTGAAATGCGCTCATTAAATGTTTCGATATAAGGCGAAGTAAATGTAGCTACCTCATATCCAGCTGTTTGTAAGATGGAGCGCATATAGTTTACTGTCGAACCTTTCCCATTAGTTCCAGCGACATGAATTGTTTTTAATCGTCGATGAGGATTATCAACTTTGTTTAACATCCATTCCATTCGTTTTAAACCTGGTTTAATTCCAAATGGCATAAAGCTGTGTATCCACTCAACTGCCTCTTCATATGTATTAATCATTGGCTGTCCTCCTAACACTTCTTTAAACTTTCCTTCATTTTGAATTGCTATGTAGAAAGAAGACGAACCCTAGTGGATTCGCCTTCAAAACAATTAACCTTGTAATTCTTCAATACGTACTTTTACCTTCGCTTGCTTTTCTAGGTAATCTTTTTCTTTTGCTTTTTCTTCTTCAATTACTTTTTCAGGAGCTTTACTTACAAACCCTTGATTGCTTAATTTCTTTTGAACACGTTCTACTTCTTTATCAAGCTTTTCTAATTCTTTACGAAGTCTTGCTATTTCTTCGTCAATGTTAATTAAGCCTGCTAAAGGTAAGAAGAGTTCCGCACCTGTTACAATTGCACTCATTGCTTTTTCTGCTGGCTTTAAGTCTACTGCAATTGTTAAGCTACTCGGATTACAGAAACGCTCTAAATAGTGACGATTCGATTCTAATCGAGCTTTCACATCTTCATCTTGCGCTTTAATTTGTAATTCGATTTGTTTACTCATTGGCGTGTTTACTTCAGCACGGATATTTCGAACAGAACGAATAATGTTTACTAACATTTTCATATCTTCTGCTGAAGTTGTATCCGTTAAGTCCGTGCGAACTTCTGGCCATTTCGCAACTGTAATTGACTCTCCTTCATGTGGAAGGTGCTGCCAAATTTCTTCTGTTACAAATGGCATGAACGGATGTAACAAGCGCATCGTGTTATCTAAAACATACGCTAAAACCGAGCGAGTTGTTTTCTTCGCCGCTTCATCTTCCCCGTAAAGTGGAAGTTTCGCCATTTCAATGTACCAGTCACAAACATCATCCCAAATAAAGTTATAAAGGAGGCGGCCAACTTCACCAAATTCATATTTATCAATCATACGTGTTACATCTTCAATCGTTTCATTTAGACGAGTTAAGATCCATTTATCGGCTACTGATTTTTCGCCCGTTAGGTCTAATTCTTCATACGTAATACCTTCCATATTCATTAAGGCAAAGCGTGACGCATTCCAAATTTTATTTACAAAGTTCCACGTTGACTCAACTTTTTCGAATGAGAAACGTAAATCTTGCCCTGGTGAACTTCCCGTTGATAAGAAGTAGCGAAGTGAATCTGCTCCGTACTTTTCGATAACATCCATTGGGTCAACACCATTGCCAAGTGACTTACTCATTTTACGGCCATCAGCTGCACGAACGAGACCGTGAATTAATACATCATCAAAAGGTCGCTTTTCCGTGAATTCTAACGATTGGAAAATCATACGAGAAACCCAGAAGAAGATAATATCATAACCAGTTACTAAGCAATTTGTCGGATAGTAACGGTTAAAATCAGCTGCTTCTTCATTTGGCCAACCCATTGTAGAGAATGGCCATAATGCTGATGAGAACCACGTATCTAATACGTCATTATCTTGCTCCCAGTTTTCAATATCTGCTGGCTCTTCCATTCCTACGTACACTTCACCAGTTTCTTTATGGAACCAAGCTGGAATGCGGTGACCCCACCATAATTGACGAGAAATACACCAATCACGGATATTTTCCATCCAACGTAAATACGTATTTTCAAAGCGATCAGGCACAAAATTAACTTTGTCTTCCGTATTTTGCAGTTCAATTGCTTTATCCGCTAATGGTTGCATTTTTACAAACCATTGTGTTGAAAGGTACGGCTCAACAACTGCACCACTTCGTTCTGAATGACCAACAGAATGCATATGTTCTTCAATTTCAAATAAAACTCCTGCTTCTTGAAGGTCTTTAACGATTTGCTTACGGCACTCGAAACGGTCCATTCCTTCGTACTTTCCAGCTTTGTCGTTCATCGTACCGTCTTCATTCATTACGAGAATACGCTCTAAGTTATGACGATTACCAATTTCAAAGTCATTCGGGTCATGTGCTGGCGTAATTTTTACCGCACCAGAACCGAAGTCCATGTCTACGTAATCATCTGCAATAATTTCAATTTCGCGACCTGTAATAGGAAGCTTAACTTTTTTACCAATCATATGTTGGTAACGCTCATCTTTCGGGTGTACGGCAACTGCAGTATCTCCTAGCATTGTTTCAGGACGAGTCGTCGCAATTTCAATAGAACCACTTCCATCAACTAATGGGTAGCGCATATGATAGAAAGCACCTTGTACATCTTGATGGATTACCTCAATGTCAGAAAGTGCTGTTTTCGTTTGTGGGTCCCAGTTAATAATGTATTCGCCGCGATAAATAAGTCCTTTGTTGTACAGATCAACGAATACTTTACGTACTGCATCTGAAAGACCTTCATCAAGTGTGAAGCGCTCGCGTGAATAGTCTAGTCCTAAACCTAATTTTGACCATTGTGTACGAATAAAGCCTGCATAATCTTCTTTCCATTTCCAAGCTTCTTCTAAAAACTTTTCGCGTCCTAAATCGTAGCGAGATTTGCCTTCTTCTTTTAACTTTCCTTCTACTTTTGCTTGCGTAGCAATTCCTGCATGGTCCATACCTGGAAGCCATAATACATCATAGCCTTGCATGCGTTTTGTTCTCGTAAGAATGTCTTGTAACGTTGTATCCCAAGCATGACCTAAATGTAATTTTCCAGTTACGTTTGGGGGTGGAATTACAATTGTATATGGTTCTTTTGTTTCGTCATTTGTAGCCTCAAAAAACTTTCCTTTTAGCCAATAGTCATAGCGGTTTTCTTCGACCGCTTTCGGATCATACTTTGGCGGTAATGTTGGTTCATGGTTACTCATTTTTACTCCTCCTTAATTGTAAACAAATGCATATCGACAAAAATAAAAAAAGCCTCTCTCATCTCAAAGGACGAAAGAAGCATCTTCGCGGTACCACCTTAGTTTATAGACATACTACTGCCTATACGCTCATTATAGATAACGGTTTTCCCGGTTCTTTCTAATTGGAAAAATCCTTTCAAAAGAACTGCTCAAGGGCGACCTTCTACAATTACATCCTAAGAAATCTCTCAGCTAATGATTTCTCTCTCTGAAGGGTTCATCATATACTCTTCCCTGTCAATGCATTTAATGAATTTATACTTTTATTTACTTATTAATAATATACATATAGTAGAGCCCTATCGTCAATCATCTTAACCAAAAATCTTTTCTATTATGCATTTCTTTTATGGTATTATTCCATTTTTATGCAAATAAATACATCTTTGTTCCTTGCACATCTAGTTTTTCCGCGCATATTTTAATAGTAACAGGCGAATGTCATGGGATGGTGAACAGTATGTTCAAAAAAAAGCGCAGTTTCTCAAGAAGGCCGATACTCCCCTATCATATGAGAAGACAGCTCAATATATTATTTAAACAAATTTTATTACCTTTAATGATTCTACAATTATTTAGAGCTATACTATTGCCAACTGCTCTCGATATTATTTTATTAGTCGTTTTTTTAACTTTATTTATTATAGCTTCTCTAAAATAAAACAAAGTCACGAAGGATTTCTCCTAAACGTGACTTTGTTTTTCATTTTCTTGTAAGATATGTTGCGCGTATTTCATTTTTGCTTCGAAAGCAAGTTGCGCACGTTGTAATTGACGAACTGCTTCCAATTCATTTGCGTATAAACTTTTCTCATATTTGTTTATAACACCCATAATTCGTTCCATTGATAAAAGATGTAAAATTAAATAATATTTTTCACTTTCATTTAGTGGAAGATAGCGTTCATAAACATCAAAAACTTCTGAATGAAGTTCTTGTAAGTCATCATTTCTACATACCGATAATAAATCAAATTGCGGGACATTCCAATGGACGTTTTCCAAGTTCAAGAAATGGTTTCCATTTGATGTACATAGGAAATGATCTTTTGAAAGCTTCCCATGGGCTAACACTAGCCTTATATTTTTTTCTTGATAGATAAGCTCTTTCCACCTTTGTAAGTAAGCATTATATTGATTAATCGTTGCCATCCAGCTCGGAAAATAGCTACAAAACAAATAGTGGAAAGGTGACATATACGTCGGTTTCTCAGCTATCGCTATATAACGTTCCATTCTTGCTTGGGTATCAATAATCGAACGTTCTAAACTATATTGATAGTTTTGTTTCCATTGCTGCTGAAAAGGAACTGTTTGCAATGTCCTTTTGTGAACAACTGCAACTTCCTCTAGCATCGTCTTCACTTTATCAATTGCTTGTAGGCGTCGCTCTGATAACCATGGTGTTAAATAATAGATCCGGTTGTTCATTGTATAGTACCGTTGCCCTGACGCAGTTAAAACAGGTGGTACACTTGGATAGATTTGTTCAGCACCAAATTGAAAGTTCCGTAAATTTTGTTCTGAAACAATTGCCTCTTTTAAGGCATATATTCCTGTTCCAGTATAAACTTTAGTCACTTTGCCAAATTGCTTAAGTACAGGGGTGAACAATCGGTAGTGTGAAAGTACTGATTTTAACTCGGTACTCATCTCTAAATGCTATGAACAGAATTTGGAATGTAAACGATTTGCCCTTCGCCAATATCCTCAGTATCTAACCGATTAATTCGTTGCAATTGGCTAACACTTACATTATATCTTTCTGCGATTGCTTGAAGCGTTTCCCCTTGCTGAGCAATACACATTCTTAGTCGAGAAAAACGCTCGTCTTCGTCATCACCAGAAAGCATTTTCGTTAAGTACAACGCATTTTCGTCACGCTTAGCTGAAGATTGGCGAGGCTGTTCCGCTTCTGTCGTTTCATCTTCGTCTTGCTCATATTCTTCTTGTGGACTGTTACGATATGCCGCTTCTTGGTTATCAACATTCATCTCGTTAACCCAATACGATTGATTGGCAGAATTGTCATGTCTTACAGTTGTTTCTTCTGCGCGGCTTTTCATTTCAATTTGTGGAGAATATGATTTTTCTTCTTCCACTTCAGCTTCCGCTTCCGTTTCATCAGTCATATTGTAGGAATTTGAATGATCAACTTCTTGTTGTTCAGGCAGTTTACGTGTTTCTACTTCAAACTCGGTGTGCTCTGCGTGATCTGAATGATCGGCATGTAATGAGACAACATTGTTATTCTCTTCTTCATATGAAGGTTGGTGCTGCTCTTTTCTAGCTTCCCCTTGATAGATTCCACTAATAATAATATCAGCAGCTAGCTTTAAACTTCCATCTTCAGGAAGCTCATAATCAAATGAATCAATAATTACATAAATGTCGTCAAGACTTCGAACTTTGTCTGTCGGTATAGTAATATCCACAGGAAAGCGATGCGCTAATTCTCCGATTCCGTCATCAGAAACAGTAACATCTTCAATCATGTTAGCGTGAGCTACTTCTCGAAGAGATGCTTCATTCTCATCTTTCGGTACGTATTCCCCTACTAATTGCAGTGCACCTGTAATTGAGATGTGATCGCCACGCTCTTCAATTGAGATTTCTGGCTCCAAACTCATTGAAAGCACCTCTTGTACTTCCTGTCCCTTCTTAAACCAAACAGATTCCTCTACAGAGAATGTCAGTGAGGAATTATTATTTTCAGCCATTAACTCTCCTCCTCCCATCTATAACGATACATTAAGAAATTTATGTGATACATGCTCACTTTATGTATAAAAAAAACCGTTCGATTAAACGAACGGCTTTTTCCAAGTTTATTTTTCACTAAGTTTCTTAAAGGCAACTTCAACAGCTGCAATTGTTTTTTCAATATCTTCATCTGTATGAGCTGTTGATAAGAAGTAGCCTTCAAATTGTGAAGGTGGTAAGAATACTCCTTCTTCTATCATCGCACGGTAGTATGTTGCAAAAGCTTCTAAATCCGAAGACTTCGCAGCATCATAGTTCTTCACTTCTTCGCTTGTAAAGAAGATGCCAATCATAGAACCTGCTCTGTTAAAACGATGTGGAATATTATAATTTTTAGCAAGATCAGTAATGCCTTCTTCTAAACGATCTGCTTTACGGTTAAATTCTTCGTACGTTTCCGGAGTAAGCTGCGATAGTGTTGCATAACCAGCAGCCATTGCTAATGGATTACCTGATAGTGTTCCAGCTTGATAAATTGGTCCACTTGGGGCAATTTGCTCCATAATCTCGCGTTTTCCACCATAAGCACCAACTGGTAAACCACCGCCAATAACTTTTCCTAAACACGTTAAGTCAGGAGTTACTCCGTAGTACCCTTGTGCGCAGTTATAGCCAACACGGAAACCAGTCATTACTTCATCGAAAACGAGTAATGAGCCATACTCATCAGCTACATCACGTAGTCCTTGTAAATATCCTGGTTCTGGTGGTACAACCCCCATGTTACCTGCAACTGGTTCTACGATCATACAAGCAATATCATCACCATATTGCTCAAATGCAAGCTTTACACTCTCTAAATCATTATAAGGAACTGTTATTGTTTGGCTAGCTACCATTTCAGGTACACCAGGACTATCTGGTAAACCTAATGTCGCAACTCCAGATCCCGCTTTAATTAATAAAGAATCACCGTGTCCGTGGTAACAACCTTCAAATTTCATAATTTTGTTTTTACCTGTATACCCTCGCGCTAGTCTTAACGCACTCATTGTTGCTTCTGTACCAGAGTTCACCATACGGACAACTTCGATCGATGGTACTCGTTCAATCACTAAGTTCGCAAGCTTTGTTTCAAGCTCAGTCGGTGCACCAAAGCTTGTACCATGTGCTGCGATTTCTTTAATACTCTCATATACTTTTTCATCACTATGACCTAAAATTAATGGTCCCCATGATAAAACGTAGTCAATATATTCATTTCCATCAATATCAACAATTTTCGAACCGTAGCCTTTTTCCATAAAAATTGGGTCCATATTCACTGATTTAAACGCACGGACAGGGCTATTTACTCCACCAGGAAGTACTTTTTTTGCTTCTATAAAGGCTGCTTTCGACTTCTCAAAACTGCGCATGTTGCCACTCCTTAATTCTTAATATTATTCTTTCTCTCTTAACCAACGAGCTACATCTTTTGCAAAATATGTAATGATTAAATCGACGCCAGCACGTTTCATGCTCGTAAGTTTTTCAAACACGATTTCTTTTTCATTTAGCCAGCCGTTAGCTGCTGCTGCTTTTACCATTGAATATTCACCACTAACATTGTAGGCAACGATAGGCGCTTGTACTTCATTTTTCACATCACGAATAATATCTAAATAGGAAAGAGCAGGCTTTACAATTAAAAAGTCAGCGCCTTCTTCAACGTCTGATTTAGCTTCGCGCATTGCTTCCATTCGATTTGCTGGATCCATTTGGTATGTTTTACGATCGCCAAATTGCGGTGAGCTATGTGCCGCATCACGGAATGGACCATAAAATGCAGAAGCAAATTTTACTGCGTATGACATGATTGGGATATGAGCATATCCTGCTTCATCTAAGCCATGGCGAATAGCTGCAACAAACCCATCCATCATATTCGAAGGAGCGATAATGTCAGCTCCTGCCTTTGCTTGTGATACTGCCGTATCTGCTAACAGTTTTAAGGATGGATCGTTTAAAATTGTGCCATTTTCAATTACGCCGCAATGGCCATGATCAGTATATTGACATAAACAAGTGTCAGCAATGACTACTAAATTAGGAAAATGCTCTTTAATTTGTGCAACTGCACGTTGAACAATTCCCTCTGACGCATATGCAGATGTACCTACATCATCCTTTTCATTTGGAACACCAAAAACGATAACAGATTGAATACCTAGTGATTGAACTTCATCCATTTCTTCATTTAATAAATCTAATGATAAATGATAAACTTCTGGCATCGATGGAACCTCGTTTTTAACCCCAGTTCCTTCTACTACGAAAATTGGATAAATAAAGTCTTCCACATGAAGATGCGTTTCTCTGACCATCGAACGTAATGCACTGCTATTACGGAGACGACGGTGGCGTTTAAACGTTAAGTGATTCATTGTTTTACCTCCTCATAATATTTAATGATTGCATTTAACAGACCTTCTGAGGTGTATTCACTTGCAATTACTGTCGGATTAATACTTTCATCAGTAAAAACTTTCGCGGTAATTGGTCCAATACAGGCTATTTTATACTTCGATATATTTACATTATTTTCCTTCGTTAGTTGTAAGTAAACACTTGCAGCTGATCCACTCGTAAAGGTAAGAAAATCTATTTCTTCTTCTTGTATAAATGTGATAAATTCGTTTTGAATTCCTACTCGTTGCACAGTATCGTACACAACAATTTCTAAAACTGGGAACTTTGCTTGTTCCAATTTGTTCCTTAATAAAGGTTTAGACAAGTTTCCACTAAGTATTAAAACTTTACTACTTTCGTTAGCATGTTGGATTAACTCCTCAGCTAAATGTTCAGCAGTATAATTGTTTGGAAGAAGTGAAGCTGCAAATCCGTATGTAGAAAGTACATTAGCGGTCTTTTTACCAATCACAGCAAATTTTTTCTTATGTAAAATAGGGATGCTCTCTTTCGGCAAAAGCTTGAAGAAAGCATGAATCCCATTGATGCTTGTAAAAACGATCCAATCATATTGCGAGAGTTGTTCAATCTTCCTAGCAATATCCTCATTATTTTCGCGATACTTAATAGTTAATAGTGGAAATAATAGAGGTATCCCACCATAGTTTTCAATTTGTTTAGCAAGTGCTTTCGATTGTTTTTCCGGCCTCGTAATGACGACTTTTTTATTAGCTAACGGCTTATGCGTTACCATCTTGCTCAGCTTTTTCTTTTACTTCTTTAATAATCTTTGCGCCACCTTGCGCCATAATTTTCTCAGCAACTTCTAACCCAACTTGAATAGCATCCTTGCCTTCAACAGTTTCCTTTAGTATTGTTTTCCCGTCTGGGGTACCTACTAAACCTGTCATTCGAATTGTTCCTTCTTCAGTCCGTTGCGCGAAACCTGCAATCGGAACTTGACATCCGCCTTCTGATTTATGGAGAAATGATCGTTCTGCAGCTACTGTTACTGCTGTTTCTTCATCATTTAACTTTTGTAAAAGTTCTCTTAATTCTGTATCCTCTTCACGACATTCGATCGCAAGTGAGCCTTGTCCGACAGCAGGAATACATTTGTCCTCTGGTAAGTACTCTGTAATGTACTCATCTGTCCATCCCATACGTTTTAATCCAGCAGCAGCTAGTATAATTGCATCGTAGTCTTCTTCTCTTAATTTTTTTAATCGTGTATCGATATTCCCTCGAATCCACTTTATTTCCACATCAGGTCGCATATGTAAAATTTGTGCTGCGCGTCGTAAACTACTCGTTCCAACAATTGCACCTTCTTTAAGTTCTGCAAGAGTTTTATGATCTTTTGAAATTAGGGCATCACGAACATCTTCGCGCTTTGGTGTACAACCAATCATTAATCCTTCTGGAAGTTCTGCAGGCATGTCCTTCATACTATGTACGGCAAAATCAATTTCTTTGTTAAGCATTGCTTGTTCAATTTCCTTTACAAACAAGCCTTTTCCACCAACTTTAGAAAGCGTAACATCGAGAATTTTGTCCCCTTTTGTTACAATTTTTTTCACTTCAATTTCATACGGAAATCCAAGCGCTTTTAATTGATCAATTACCCAATTTGTTTGCGTTAATGCAAGCTTACTTTGTCTAGATCCAACAATAATTTTTCTCATTTTATTTTCCTCCTAATTTAACCTTTACTACTCCCATAAATGAAACGATGATAATTCACCTGATAAAAACAAATTAATTAAAATAACTAGAAAACCTGCAATGTTCCACATCGACAATGCTTTTCCGTGTAACCCTTTACCAACCTTTAAGAAAAGGTAAATGCTATAAACTATTAAAACGATAAAGGAAAGTAGCACTTTTGCATCATACCAATGAAATGCCTCTACTTTTATGTAAGCCCAAATAATACCTAGTACTAAGCTAAGTGCCAGCATAGGAACAGCAATAATTGTTGAAGAGTAGGATAAACTCTCTAGTTGAGAAAGATTACCTAAACGGACTAAACGTTTTCCCCACTTTTTCTTTTTTAACAAGTTATGTTGGAATAAATACATAATAGAGAAAATGAATGCTAATGCAAAAGCTCCATAGGATAGCATCGCCATTGAAATATGTATGATTAAAAGCTCTGACATTAACTGCTCTGTAACTGCTGTGGATACATTATCTTTCGGAGCAAAAAGGTGAATGGACATGATGATAAAACCAAATACGTTAGCAAAGAAGACAAAGAAATCAACAGTGAAAAACCAGTTAATCACTAATGATAACGTAACAATTAACCATACGTATAAAAATAACCCTTCAAAAATCGTAAAGAATGGAAAACGATTGAATTCAAGCAAAGTTAAGAGTAAAGATATTGTTTGTAAAACCCAAACAATAGAAAGCAACCAGAAGGCGATTACATTAGCCTTCCGGTTGTTTTGAAGAAAGTCTATAAAATATCCAAGTACACTTAATGCATACAAAGCTATTGTTATATCATATATCCAACTATTGGTAATTCCATACATGGTAATACCTCTTATAATTGTGCTGACACTTCTTTTGCAGCACTCTTTTTCGTTTCTTTATTTTCACTCCAATGATTTTTCAAATCATTTAATTGTAATTGTCTTTCCTCAATTTCTACTTGTTCTTCAATCGCAAAGATCTTTGAAAACATTTTTAAAGACTCTTCTGCTTCAGGTTCGACAGACATTTCTTTTAATCTTGAAATTGGATCACGCAGTAACTGATTGACAATACTTTTCGTATGCTTGCGTAACACTTTCTTTTCACGCTCAGTTAGATCAGGCATTTTACGTTCAATGCTTTCCATCGTTTGCGCTTGAATAGTTAACGCTTTTTCCCTTAATGCAGTAATAACAGGAACGACACCTAACGTGCTTAACCAGTGGTAATAATCATTAATGGCAATGGCAATCATACCTTCGATCTTTTCTGCCTCTTTCATGCGCTCTTGCATGTTAGCATCAACAATGCCTTGTAAATCATCAATATCATATAAGAAAATACTTTCAAGTTCATCCAATTTCGGATCTAAATCACGAGGAACCGCAATATCGACCATAAATAAAGGACGCCCTTTGCGCGCTTTTAAAGTGCTTTCTACCATTTCTTTAGTGATAACATAACCGTTTGCACCAGTAGAACTAATGACGATATCAGCTTTTGCTATTGCACTCGTAATGTTGCTATTGTCATATGCTTGTCCAGAAAAACGCATCGCTAACTCTTTTGCTTTCTCTAACGTACGGTTGACAACGAGTACTTCTTTCACTCCATTACTGCTTAAATGCTTAGCAGTAAGCTCACCCATTTTTCCAGCACCATAAATTAGAACCGTTTTGTTAGCTAACTCTCCGAAAATCTTTTTCGCAAGCTCTACTGCAGCATAACTAACAGAAACGGCATTCTCACCTATTTCTGTTTCGGCATGAGATCGTTTACCTAGTGTAATTGCTTCTTTAAATAAGTGATTAAAAATCGTTCCTGTCGTACCTTCTTGTTGCGCTAGAAGGAAACTATCTTTCATTTGTCCTAGAATTTGTGTTTCACCGATCACCATCGAATCTAAGCCACATACGACACGGAATAAGTGGTTGATCGCTAAATGATCTTCATGAATTTTCAAATATGGTTCAAAAACTTCTTTTTCTAAACCGAACCATTCCGCTAAAAACATTTTAATATAGTAGCGACCAGGCTTAGCTTGGTCGACAATAGCATAAATCTCCGTACGATTACATGTTGAAATTATAACATTTTCTAATATATTTTTACTTTCACTTAGCTTTTTAACAGCCTCGTTCAGTTCATTTGGATTAAATGATAGTTTTTCACGAATTTCAACAGGTGCATGCTTATAATCTATTCCTACGACTATGACGTTCATCCAGTACACCTCCGCTACAAAATTATGTCGAACAATATTAAGTAAGTATATTATATCATGACTTTTTTCATCATATTAAGTCGATTTTGTGAACATCTTTCATGTTTACGATGTGAAAAATATGGTATGATTTTTATGATATCAATTAGTTATTATATCCAATTATTTGTCGAATATCATACGTATCTTATTTTAAAAACATCCAACGTAAACTTTAACAAAATTAATAAAGCAAATCAAGTTTATCAATCACATTAGGGGGAGCAGCAATGAAAAAGCAAAACGTTTTTACTGGTATGCTATTAATTGGACTAGGACTATTCTTTGTATTACGGGAGTTTCCTTTTATGACTAGTGCTATTTTCCGTTGGCCTACTTATATATTAATTATTGGAATTGCGCTGTTTGGACAAGCATCTAAGTCGAAAGATTCGAGTTTACTGTTTCCAGCAACCGTCATCTCACTACTTGGTGTCCATTATCATGGTACTTACTTAGTAGAAGCGTGGCCAACTCATTGGTCAATGTTCCCATTAATCGTTGCCATTGCATTTTTTGTTTTATTTCAAAAAACGAGAACAGGATTCTTCTCCGGTCTATTATTCTTTTTAGTAGCGGCAATCGGCTTTCTATACCATAACGGCACCGGAACATCAGATAACTTTTTATACCTCTTAAACCGCTACTGGGCTGTCTTATTCTTAATTGTTGGAGCAATCTCTTTGGTTAGAAATAAAGCTTATTAAAATCGAAAGGCTGAAGCAATCGCTTAACGGCGTAAAAACTGGAGCACTTCGAATGAGATAAAGAAAACACGAATAGTGAAAACTATTCGATGTTGACTTATCGAAATGAAGAGTGTGAAGTTTTCTAGACGTTGATTGCTGAAGCTGGATCAATATAGAAAAGCTGAAGCGACCGTTTAGCGCCATAAATTCTGGAACACTTTGTTTGAGATAAAGGAAACACGCTGAGCTGCGCGAAGTGATGTTGACTTATCGCAGATGAGGAGTGTGAAGTTTTCTAGACGTTGATTGCTGAAGCTGGATTAAAATAGAAAAGCGAGGCGAACATATAAAATATTTTTTTGATGGAGTCAACGGCACGAGACTCCTGCGGGAAAAGCAACAGCTGAAGATCCCACAGGAAGTAAATTTTCCTAGGAGGCTGAAGCGTTACCCGCGAAAGCGAGTGCCTGTTACGCAAATCAATAAGAAAAAATAAAAAAACCGAACTATCCAGATCTTAAATCTGAATGAGTTCGGTTCTTTCTATGCTTTATAACTTTTTGTTAAAGCCTCTTACTTTCTTTTCTTAACGTTTACTCTTCACTTTCACTTGTAGAGAGTCTACGCTTATCTTTTGTCATATATGATTCAATTGCACTCCATGCCTTATCTTTACCTAATCCAGTCTCAGATGAGAATAAAATAAGGTGATCGTCTTCAACCATTTGCAACGTTTCACGAACGATTTTTAAATGTTTTTGATGTTTTCCTTTCGGAATTTTATCAGCTTTCGTTGCAATAACGATCGCTGGAATTTCAAAATGCTTAAACCAATCGTACATCATAATGTCATCCTTTGATGGTGGATGGCGTAAGTCTACGATTAATACAGCCGCTCTTAATTGTTCGCGTTGCATGAAGTAAGTCTCAATCATTTTACCCCAAGCTTCTACTTCTTTTTTTGAAACTTTAGCAAAGCCATAGCCTGGAACATCAACGAAATGCATGATGTCATTAATAATATAAAAGTTTAACGTTTGCGTTTTACCTGGACGCTGTGAAATCCTCGCTAAATTTTTACGATTTAGCATTTTATTAATAAAAGAGGATTTCCCTACATTAGAACGTCCTGCAAGAGCAAACTCTGGAAAATGTGTTGGTGGATATTGCTCTGGCTTTACAGCGCTTGTTACAATTTCACTTTTTGTTACTTTCATTTTTTTACTCTCCTACTATTGCATGTTGCAATACTTCATCTAAATGAGATACAGGAATAAAAGTTATATCACCTTTTACACTTTCAGGAATATCATCTAAATCCTTCTCATTTTCTTTTGGCATAATAATCGTCGTTAATCCTGCACGGTGTGCGCTTAATGTTTTTTCTTTTAAGCCTCCGATTGGAAGGACGCGACCTCTTAATGTAATCTCACCTGTCATGCCAACTTCTTTGTTAACTGGTTTCTTAGTCAAGGCAGATACTAATGCCGTTGCCATCGTAATACCAGCAGATGGACCATCTTTCGGAACTGCTCCTTCTGGAACATGGATATGAATATCATTTTTTTCATGAAAGTCTGGGTCTACATGCAGTTCGTCACTTCGTGAACGAATGTAACTAAATGCTGCTTGGGCAGATTCTTTCATGACATCTCCGAGTTTACCAGTTAAGATTAGTTTACCTTTTCCAGGATAAACTGATACTTCTATTGATAAAGTATCTCCTCCAGCGCTCGTATAGGCAAGTCCTGTTGCCGCACCAACTTGGTGTTCCGTTTCAGCTTGACCAAAGCGATACTTCGGCTTACCAATCATTTCTTCAACTGATTTCTCTGTAATGATAACACGTTTCTTTTCATCAGTCGCAATCATTTTTGCTGCTTTACGACAAAGTTTCGCAATTTCACGCTCTAAATTACGGACACCTGCTTCTCTAGTGTAACGACGAATAACTTCTGTTAACGCATCGTCACGTAATTGAACCTTCCCTTTATCTAATCCATTTTCCTTTAATTGTTTAGGGAAAAGGTGTTCTTTACCGATATGAAGCTTTTCAACTTCTGTATAACCGGCAATATGAATTAATTCCATTCGGTCTAATAGTGGACCTGGAATTGAGGAAATATCATTTGCCGTAGCAATGAACATAACATTTGATAAATCGTACGATTCTTCAATGTAATGGTCACTAAATGTGTTATTTTGTTCTGGATCTAACACTTCAAGCATTGCTGAAGATGGATCGCCTCTAAAATCATTCGACATTTTATCGATTTCATCAAGAAGGAAAACTGGATTGATTGTTCCCGCTTTTTTCATTCCTTGTATTATTCGACCAGGCATCGCACCTACATATGTGCGGCGATGTCCACGAATCTCGGCTTCATCTCTAACTCCACCTAGTGAAATGCGGACAAATTTTCGATCAATGCTATTTGCAATGGATCGAGCAAGCGATGTTTTACCGACACCAGGAGGTCCAGCTAAACATAAAATTGGTCCTTTAATAGAATTCGTTAGTTTCTTTACTGCCAAATATTCTAATATTCGTTCCTTCACTTTTTCTAGTCCGTAATGATCTGCATTCAATACTTTTTCTGCATTATTTAAGTTCAAATTATCAACGGTTTCTTTTGTCCACGGTAATTGGATGAGCCAATCTAAATAGTTACGAATAACCGAACTTTCTGCAGAACTTGCAGGAACTTTTTCATAGCGATCCACTTCTTTAAGCGCAATTTTTAAAATATTTTCTGGCATATTTGCCTTTTCAATTTGCTTTCTTAACGAATTTACTTCGCCACTTTTCCCATCTTTGTCGCCAAGCTCTTTTTGAATAGCTTTCATTTGTTCACGTAAGTAGTATTCTTTTTGCGTCTTTTCCATCGAACGTTTAACGCGAACTTCTATTTTCTTTTCAATACCAAGAACTTCTCTTTCATCTTGGAGAATTTGCAGTAAAAGATTCAAGCGATTTTTTACGCTTGTTTCTTCTAGTAGTTGCTGTTTCCCTTTAATTTTTAATGAGAGATGGGATGAAATAGCATCTGCTAAGTGGCTAGCATCATCTAAATCAACTACTGTCGCTAACGTTTCTGGTGATACCTTTTTAGATAGTTTTATGTATTGTTCAAATTGATTAATAACGGCACGCATTAACGCCTTTTCTTCTGAAGCTTCTTCAGCTGAACTCAATTCATCTTCTATCAATTCATATTCAACTTCAATAAACTCTTCTTTATTATTAAAAGTTAAGATACGTGCTCGCTGAATTCCTTCCACTAAAACACGAATCGTTCCGTTTGGTAACTTCAACAGTTGTTTTACTTTTGCAAGCGTACCAACTTCGTATATGTCATCCTCATTCGGATCGTTAGTTGAAACATCTTTTTGTGTAGCTAACATAATTTCTTTGTCACCTAACATGACATTTTCAATCGCTCGTACCGACTTGTCACGGCCAACATCTAAATGAATTACCATAGACGGAAAAACGAGCAGTCCGCGTAATGGAAGGAGGGAAACTGTTTTTCTATTTTCACTTGTCACTATTCAATACACCTCCATTATTTAAATCATCAACTTCCATTTTATCTTAAACCAAATTGCCTTGTCTAATTCTAGGATTTTGTATAAAGAAAAAAGGCGCAATATGTTATGCGCCCAAATTCCTATATTGATTGTGTTGGAGGCTGTTTAAAGGACACCGATGCGGTAATTGCTTCTGGCATTTCTTCGTCCATCTTCTCAATTAATGCATGCTTAAACACTTCATCAATATGTTTTACAGCTACAATTTCTATTCCATCGATTTCTTTTAATAATGCCTGCTGATTATCATGAGGAATTAATACCTTCTTAACCCCAGCTTGTTTTGCAGCATTTACTTTAGCAATTACGCCACCTACTGGTTTTACCTTACCGTGTACACTAATCTCACCAGTCATAGCTACTGTATTGTCAATCTCTACTTTATGTATTGCAGAATATATAGCTGTTGCCATTGCTATTCCAGCTGAAGGACCATCAACAGGGACCCCACCAGGAAAATTGACATGAATATCTACATCTTTCGTGTAAAGTCCCATGCTTTTTAAAACGGTAATTACATTTTCAACAGAACCTTTCGCCATGCTTTTTCTGCGAATCGATTTACTACTATTTCCGATATTCTCTTCTTCAACAATTCCTGTAATGTTAATATTGCCACTACCATTAGGTACCGTTGTCACTTCAATTTCCAGTAAAGCACCAGAATTTGGTCCATACACTGCTAAACCATTAACTAAACCTACTTTAGGTGTGTCATGTATATTGCGCTCATGTCTTGGCGATAGTTGGCTCGAATGAATAATCCATTCGATGTCTGAATTCGTAATGATTTCTCGGTTACTTGAAATCGCGAGCCCCGCAGCAATTTGCATGACATTTACTGCCTCTCGACCATTCCTGGCAAATTTACTAACTATGTTTAAACCTTCTTCTTCGACTGTTAAATTCAATTTATTTGCCGCTTTTTTTGCAATGACTTTTATTTCTTCAGGTAATAATTCTCTGAAAAATACTTCTAGGCATCGAGATCGAATTGCAGGCGGGATTTCTTCAGGCGTTCTCGTAGTCGCACCTATCATTCGAAAATCTGCTGGTAATCCATTTTGAAAGATATCATGGATGTGTTGTGGAATTTTACTATTTTCCTCACTATAGTAGGCACTTTCTAAAAATACTTTACGGTCTTCCAATACTTTTAACAGTTTATTCATTTGCACCGGATGTAATTCGCCTATTTCGTCGATGAATAACATCCCACCATGAGCATTTGTAACTGCCCCTTTTTTAGGTTGAGGAATGCCTGCTTGTCCCATTGCACCCGCTCCTTGATAAATTGGATCATGGACAGATCCAATTAGTGGGTCAGCAATACCTCTTTCGTCAAAGCGAGCTGTCGTTGCATCTAACTCTACAAAAACGGCCGTTTGTCTAAATGGTGATTTTTTATTTTTCTTCGCTTCTTCTAAGACGAGACGAGCTGCCGCAGTTTTTCCGACACCAGGCGGACCATAGATGATAACATGCTGAGGGTTTGGCCCACATAATGCTGCTCGCAATGAACGAATCCCATCTTTTTGTCCGATAATTTCATTAAAATTTGTTGGTCTTACTTTCTCTGCTAGTGGTTCAGTTAAAGAAATTCTCCGCATGCGTTGGAGCTCTTCAATTTCTTTTTTAGACTCTTTTTCGATTGATACCTTTTGTGTGCGCTGATTCCGCAGTAAATGCCAAAAGTATAGGCCGATAATAATCCCGAAAAAAAGTTGGATGATAATAGCAATAGTAGTTAAACCCATCTTTTACCTCCTGTAGTCCGATAGTCAACGGTGAATTACTACCATTATCTCCTAGCTAACAGGCTCCTAAACGATGGAACAGAAAAAAAGTAGACTGACATTTGTCAGCCTACTTTAACTTTATTTATGCACTTTCTTTTGGCGTATCTTTTGAGCCATCAATAACAGTTCCATCTTCAAGTACTAAAGATGGCTTCACACCGTCAGTTACTGTCTCTGGTGTAATAATACATTTTTCAATATCATCACGTGAAGGTAGTTCATACATCACATCTAACATTAGATTTTCGATAATAGAACGAAGCCCACGTGCTCCAGTTTTTCTTTCGATCGCCTTTTTCGAAATCTCAATTAACGCTTCATCAGTGAACTCTAATTCCACGTCATCAAGTTCTAAAAGTTTTTGATATTGCTTAACGATAGCATTTTTCGGCTTCGTTAAGATTTCTACTAATGCTTCCTCGTCTAATTGTTCAAGGCTTGCAATTACAGGAATACGACCGATGAATTCAGGAATTAGTCCGAAGCGAAGTAAATCTTCTGGAAGTGCTTTTGATAAGTACTCACCAGGTTTTAACTCTGCTTTTTTAGATTCTCCAGCACCGAAACCAATTACCTTTTTACCTAAGCGACGCTTGATGATTTGTTCAATACCATCAAATGCTCCACCACAGATGAAAAGAATATTAGTCGTATCAATTTGAATGAATTCTTGATGCGGATGCTTACGACCACCTTGAGGAGGCACGCTAGCTGTTGTTCCTTCAAGAATTTTTAAAAGTGCTTGTTGCACTCCCTCACCTGAAACATCTCTAGTAATAGAAGGATTTTCAGACTTTCTTGCTACTTTATCAATCTCATCAATGTATATAATACCTTTTTCCGCTTTTTCAACGTCATAATCAGCCGCTTGAATTAGCTTTAATAAAATATTTTCAACATCTTCACCAACATATCCAGCTTCAGTTAGTGATGTAGCATCAGCAATAGCAAACGGTACATTTAAAATACGAGCTAGTGTTTGAGCTAGTAATGTTTTCCCGCTTCCTGTTGGTCCGATCATCATAATATTACTTTTAGAAAGTTCAACTTCATCAATTTTATAATTTGAGTTTATTCGTTTGTAATGGTTATAAACTGCTACTGCTAAGCTCTTCTTAGCACCATCTTGACCGATTACATATTCGTTAAGTATCTCACGAATTTCTTTCGGTTTAGGAATTTCTTTCATTTCTACTTCTTCTTCTGTACCTAATTCTTCCTCAACAATCTCGGTACATAATTCGATGCACTCATCGCAAATATATACCCCAGGTCCAGCTACAAGTTTTCTAACTTGATCTTGTGTTTTGCCACAGAAAGAACATTTTAATTGCCCTTTCTCATCATTAAATTTGAACATTGAATCACCCCTTATCGTTGTAGAGATTAGAGTTAAGCAGTATGTATTACCAAATCTTTTTGAAGCAGAGTTTTATGTATCGTATTGTTTAGTATTTTATCACAAGTGTTATAAAATACTCCAATAATATACTTGCCGTTATCGATATGTATATGCAAGATGGTGAACATTAGTAACTAATTCCATAGGCTTTTTTAATAGTAATAAATTTCCAATTTATAAAAGAAGGCACGAATCAAATCGCGCCCTCTCTTTTTATTACTCTATTATTTATGCTTTAGCTTTGCTGTTTTCAACTAGTAGGTCAACTGCTTTACGGACTTTTAAGTCACCAACTAATAGGTCAGTTCCACCTTGAGCAGCTAATGCTTGCTTTAAGTTATCAATTTCAGTTTGGTACATTTCAGCCATTTTTTCTAGTTCTGTATTTACTTCTTCTTCAGAAACTTCGATATTTTCAGCTGCAGCGATTGCTTCAAGCGTTAAGTTTGTGCGAACGCGCTTTCCAGCATCGTCTTTCATTTGCGTACGAAGTGCATCTTCATCTTGACCAGAGAATTGGAAGTACATTTCTTTGTTCATTCCTTGCATTTGTAAGCGTTGTTCAAACTCTTGCATCATACGATCGATTTCAGTGTTAACCATTGCTTCTGGAATATCCACTTCAGCATTTTCTGAAGCTTGCTCAACTAAAGAGCTACGCAAGTGGTTTTCTGCTTCCGTTTTCTTCGCATCTTCTAATTGCTTACGAGTTTCAGCTTTAAGCTCTTCTAAAGTTTCAACGTTTTCGTTTACATCTTTAGCAAACTCGTCATCAAGCTCTGGAAGTTGCTTAGTTTTAATTTCATGTAGTTTTACTTTGAATGTTGCCGGCTTACCAGCAAGGTTTTCAGCATGGTACTCTTCAGGGAATGATACTTCAACATCCTTCTCTGCACCAGCTTCTAATCCTACTAATTGCTCTTCAAAGCCTGGGATGAATGAACCAGATCCGATTTCAAGTGAATAGTTCTCACCTTTTCCACCTTCAAATGCTTCTCCATCAACAAATCCTTCAAAATCGATAACAGCAGTATCACCGTTTTCAACTGCACCAGTTTCTTTTACAACTAGCTCTGCTTGCTTTTCTTGAAGTTTTGTAATTTCCGCGTTTACTTCTTCATCTGTTACAGTAGTCTCTAATTTTTCAACTTCAAGACCTTTGTAATCTCCTAATTTAAGTTCAGGCTTTACAGTTACTGTAGCTTTGAAGATTAGGTTTTTCCCTTTTTCCATTTGCTCTACATCTACGTCTGGGCGATCAACAGGAACGATTCCTGCTTCGTCAATTGCATTCCCGTAAGCTTCTGGTAGAAGAATATCTAATGCATCTTGGTATAATGATTCTACACCGAAACGCTTTTCGAATAATGGACGAGGTACTTTACCTTTACGGAAACCTGGTACATTTACTTTTTGTGATACTTTTTTAAACGCTTGATCTAAAGCAACATCAACTTTCGCTGCGTCTACTTCGATCGTAAGAACTCCTTGGTTCCCTTCTAACTTTTCCCATTTTACTGCCATTTATACTTTCCCTCCAACATAGGTTTTAATATGTAAATGAATATTCATTTTTACAACCATCTCATTATAACACACATCAATTTCGTTTCAAATATGACGTATTAATTGCTTGAAAACTATTATTAAAACTTCATTCCTTTTATAGCGTATTTTTCCATATCTAGAATTTTATCGCAATAAATAGTGATAGATTTACGCTCTACACCATATGCTTTCGCTATTTGCTCCATATCAGTTTGAAACCCATTTAATTCGTTTGCTGCAGCGTGAAGAGCTGCGGCCCATGTTTTCGCGTCTTTTCCACTTGGCACAAATGGATAAATTACTAACAAGTAATGCCACCATAGCTGTGTCGTTTGCTCAAACAACGTCGGATTTTTTTGTTCAATTGTATTTTTCAAATGCGTAATAACGTGGTGTGGGAATGCCATTTGAAAAACATCTTGCAAGTCTTTTAAATTAACTTCTAGTGATTTTCCTAGTTTTTCAACTAAAACTGTATCTTCGCATCCTTTGCTATGAAGCATTTGTAATACAAAGCTTTTCAAAACTGGATCGTTCTCTTTTTTTTCAACGAAATCTTTGAAAACTTCAATGACTTCCTCATCATCTAGGTGATTTAATTGTTGAATGATGGACCATTGTAATTCCGTATTTTTTTCATTATTTAACTTCTCAAGTAAACTGCTTTCAATTCCTGAGGATGGATTACTTTTACGTTCATTCCCTTCAGAAATCATTTTTTTGGCAATAGATAATAGTTGATCAAACGATTCGGAATACGTTCCAGGGACATTATTTTCACTATAAATAGCCTCAATTGTATCAGTTATCTCTTGATATTCTTCAAGCTGCATGAGTATTGAAAGGTAAATGTTTAATATATCAAAGTAATCACCAATACCGAGAAATAATATCTCTTTACATCTTTTTTTCGCTTCCACTAATTGACCGAGTTCAATGCAGCAAACAACTGATCCGACGAGTGCATCTGCTTGTTTTTCGTCTAGCTCAATTAATTGGTCAAACAAAGCTAATGCATCTTTATACTTTTGTTTCATCATCATATCTGTACCTTTTTCTAACAAAACTTTGTTTAAATTAGGGTACTGCACGACATTGTTGTTTTTACTTTCTTTATCCATTGCGCTCCCCACATTCCCCTTCAATTTGTGTCTAAAGTGTATCAATTCAAAGGAAGAAATTCAAGGGGACCAATCGACACAATCAACCAATATACAGCTAAATTGTAGTTATACAGCTCCCATTATTTTAGGGGATATTTCTAAATTCGGATGCGAAACGAACTCTTTTCAAAAAGATCGAGTTTAGCCTTAAATACTCCTAAATCGCCTTTTGTCTTTGTGTGATGATCAAACATACTCTTTCACCTTCCAATAAAAGTTTCACATTATGCTTTTACCCATTATTAAAAATTAACAAACATCTATAAATATTATAAATACAGGCTTGTTTGCTGACTTATGTGTTTTATTAGTGTTAAAAGTAAAAACTAGATATACTATAGGTAGAAAGTTTATTGGAGGGATAGATACATGTTAATTGAAATGTGGACAGATTTTGCTTGACCATTTTGCTATATTGGCAAAAAGCGTCTGGAGGACGCTCTTCAAAAAGTAAATCAACCAGTTGAAGTTGTATTTCGCAGCTTTGAGTTAGATCCTACAATGGAAAAAGAAGTGAATATGTCTATTCACGAAAAGCTAGCGCAAAAGTATGGGATGAGTATCGAACAGGCAAAAATGAACGCTCGTAATGTTGAACAAATGGCTCAAACAGTCGGGCTCGAGTTCCGTTTTGATAAAATGATTTTAACGAATACATTTGATGCACATCGCTTAGCAATGTTTGCAAAAGAACATGGCAAGATGCATGAAATGACGGAAAGGCTTTTGAAAGCATACTATACAGAAGGAAAGCACATCGGTGATCACGCAACACTCGTTGAACTTGCACAAGAAGTTGGTTTTGACAGTGAAGAAGTTACTACACTGTTAGCCGGTGATGACATGAGTAATCTTGTTCGCTCTGATGAAAAAGAAGCTGCCGAGTTAGGCATTACAAGTATTCCGTTTTTCCTTATTAACCGTAAATATGCAATTACAGGCGCTCAGTCTGAGGAAGCATTTATCGAAGCAATTGAACAAATAACTACTCAAGATGGCCCATTTACAAATATTAAAGACGGAGTTCTATGCGATGAAAATGGTTGCGAAATTCCGAAAAAATAACATAAAAAAACAGTTGAGTTCCGAAAAGAATTCAATTGTTTTTTTTTTGCTTTTTCAAACTTAAGTGAAATTAGTATTCTGCTCAAATAAAAAAACCTCCTACATCAAAAGATATAAGAGGTTGAGATTATTATGTAATGGCGTCCCAGGAGAGATTCGAACTCCCGACCAACGCCTTAGAAGGGCGTTGCTCTATCCAGCTGAGCTACTGGGACAAAATATATTAATAATATCTGCTACTAATAGCAGCGACATTTATTAATATATATTATTTTATTAGTGATGTCAATAAACTTTGCAAGAAAATTTTTAAAAAGTTTTAGACCATTCTTTCATGACATTTCCCTGTAAATCATAGTAAGTGACCTCTTCAGACCTATCATCATGCAACGTGTAAATTGCATACGTTCCTGTCGTTACAAGGCGTGGATTTTTTAGACTGCCAGGATTTATAAACAGTTTATCATTACTTCGTTCAGAAGTGAAGACATGAGAATGACCAAAACAGACGATATCCGCTCCTACCTCTTCGCTTCGATACATCAGGTTCATTAAAGAATGCTTAACGTTGTAATAATGACCATGTGTAATGTAAAACACTTTGCCATTAATCTCTTGAATGATTTCTTCTGGAAAAGGAGCTATGTCACAATTTCCTTGAACAGTTAAAACTCCTTCTAGTTCTTTTGCGTCAACTGGCAATTCGGAATCACCACAATGGATTATTGCATCCACTTCATTTTTATGACGCTCTATTACTTGCAATAACTGATCTTTCCACCCATGCGTGTCACTAATAATTAGTACGTTCATCACTATCACCCAATTACTTCATCAATATTAGTCATTAATTGTTTTATTGCATTGGCGCGATGGCTAATGCGGTTCTTTTCTTCACTAAGTAACTGTGCCATCGTTTTTTTATATTCAGGCAAGTAAAAAATAGGATCATACCCAAAACCATTTGTCCCTGTTTTCCCATTAGCTATTAGACCTTCACAAGTTCCACGGTATGTGAAAGGATTTTGCCCTGGGATGACAACAGCAATCACACAAACGAAACGTGCAGTTCTATCTGACTCTTCCACACCTTTAAGATTTTCCAATACTTTTTCCATATTGGCATCATCGTTCTTTGCTCCACCAGCATATCTCGCAGAATAAACTCCTGGTTCACCATCCAGGGCATCGATTTCAAGACCTGAATCATCTGCGATAACAGGTTTTTGGTAGTAATCTGCTAAAGCTGCTGCTTTAATGATTGCATTTTCTTCAAAAGTACTCCCTGTTTCTTCTATTTCATCAGGAAAAGATAAATCTAATAACGATTGAACTTCAATTCCTTTTTCGGCAAATAGTTCTTTAAATTCTTTTATTTTTCCTTTGTTTTCAGTTGCAATAATTACCGTTTTCATTTTCTTACATCACTACTTTCTTATATTTCTCCAAGCACTTCTTTTTGTTTTGCAATCAACTGTTCAATTCCTATCTCAGCAATATCTAAAAGTTCATTTAATTGCTCTCTTGAAAAAGTTGCCTCTTCTCCCGTACCTTGCAGTTCAATAAATTGACCTGATCCAGTCATAACGACATTCATATCCACTTCAGCACTAGAATCTTCGATATAATTTAAATCTAAAATAACACCCTCATTTTTATCTATTCCTACAGATGTTGCAGCTAAAAAGTCTTTTATAGGTAACTTTTGAATTTTCTTTTGCTCAACGATTTTTCGTAAAGCTAGCACTAATGCCACAAAAGCACCTGTAATGGAGGCAGTTCTTGTTCCACCATCAGCTTGAATTACATCGCAATCAATCCAAATGGTACGTTCGCCTAATTGTTCTAAATCAATAACTGATCGAAGCGCACGACCAATAAGGCGTTGGATTTCCATCGTTCTACCTGATACTTTCCCTTTGCTTGATTCACGTATATTTCGTTGCTCTGTCGCTCGAGGCAACATTGCATATTCGGCTGTTATCCACCCTTTACCTTGCCCTCGCATAAATGGAGGGACACGTTCTTCTACTGTGGCATTACAAATTACTTTCGTTTCTCCTACCGAAATAAGCACGGAACCTTCTGGATGTTTAATATATTCTGTTTCAATATGTATAGGGCGTAATTCATCATTTTTTCGATTATCAGCTCTCATAATAATCCTCCTCGACTTCCTGTTAGAAGTATATTTTATATCCATTTATGTAGTATGACCTTTGCACATTAAAAAAAGGCGGCAAGTTTTGCCAGCCTTCATTATACCAAAGTATGTTATTAAAATTAAAGGAAACTAGCAGATTACCATAAAGAAAGGGCTCTAATTGAGCCCTTTTCCTTAATACTTCACTTTATTTACATTTATAGGTCTTGAAACTGGTTCAGCTAACATCTCACCCGTTGCCATCATAATTTCTGTATTTCCGTTGACCATGACAGCTACTTGTTCTACACCTTTAAGTTCAGTTAATGATAGAACTAAAGATTGAAGGACATATTCAGAAATTGCCGTTCCTTCGTTATCTCCTAGTACTGATTCGTTAAAGTTTAATGTCAAAGTACCATTTTCATAAATTGGATTTGAAAGTAACGTTACATCATGTTTTAAGTCTGTAAATAAAGGAGAATAGTACATTGGTCCTGAAATTAACTCTTCAACAGTAGCGACAATATCATTCTTATTTAAATCTACTCGTCTTGTAACAGGGACGTAGTAATATTCATCATTTGCTTGCCCTAAGAAATATAAGGTAATAGACTTACTGTTTACAATATCCACACCATTTCCATACTCAAAGTTAATTCCGTCTGCACGGCTCATTGCTCCGTTAATCGGTGTACCGTTCACAGGCATAACTTCTTGGTTTTCACCATTAATTTGCAACTTCACATTTTCAATTGTTTCAAACTGCGTTAATGTCCAAGTGATAGCTTGCAAAATTTTCATTTCTTGTTCTGGTGAGTAGTTTGTAAACTCTGCAGAAAAATCTACAGTAGCTGTACCATCTACAACATTTATGCCGTTAATTTCTGTTCCAGCAGGAAGTACTGCTTCAAATCCATTAGGAAGCATATTTGTGACTGGACCATCTTTCACTAAGTATTCTAGTGATTGTTTTGCTACTTCTAAACTTTTAGGAACTTGTAATGTTTGCGGAACTACATATCCATTTTTATCGAATAGATACAACTCTCTCCACGTCATTTCTATATTTTCATCAACGCTATCATTTGTTCCAGTCAGTGAATCATCTTGGTCTACATAATCGACTTGAGGTGGATCAATTTGCTGAGCATTTTCATTCATATCACCAAATCCACAAGCACCTAGTAAAAATACAGATATTACTAACATTAAAAAAGCTGATAATTTATTAGCGTGTATCATAAAACTTCCCCCCTGATGGTTTGTCTAATAATATATACGAGCCTTTTCAAAAAAATAGACCAAGTTGTTTCGAAAAAGTTTTCAAAATAAAAAAACATGACCATCCTTTACGGATCATCATGTTTTTCCTTTGAATATTAATATGAAGATTCTTGAAGTAATACAGAGTTCACATGGTTAATCGATGTTTCGAGCCAGTTTTCAGCAATCAGTTTAAAAAGTTCTGTCGATCCAGAAGAATAAAACTGGTGCTTTGGAATCCTGTTTCCTGTATAAAGGAGCTCGCTATGGTAAAGAATCGTACTTACTTCCATTGCAGTTTCTTCACCAGAACTGATGATTTGGACAGTTGGTGGCAATACTTTTTCAATCATTGGCTTTAATAACGGGTAATGGGTACATCCTAAAATCACAGTATCAATATCTGTTTGTAATATAGATTCTAAAGCGCGACGAACTTCCGCTTCCGTTTCGCTACCTGTTAACTTACCTGCTTCGACTAAAGGGACAAAAGACGGACAAGCTAAACTTCTTACTTTGACATTAGAATTTATACTTTTAATCGCCTGTTCATAAGCGCCACTTTTAATTGTGCCTTCTGTACCAATAACACCAATTGATTCATTTTCAGTTACTTTCAACGCCGCACGTGCGCCAGGGTGAATTACTCCAATTACAGGAATAGATAATTTTTCTTGTATGTCTGGTAACGCCGCTGCCGTTGCAGTGTTACAAGCAATTACAAGCATTTTTATATTCTTTTTCAAAAGAACATTGACTAGCTCCCAAGTGAATTGCAATACTTCTTCTGTTTTACGAGGTCCGTATGGGCATCTAGCAGAATCACCTAAATATACAATTTCTTCTTTCGGTAACTGTCTCATAATTTCTTTAGCTACTGTTAATCCTCCAACACCTGAATCGATTACGCCGATAGGACTATTCAAATTCATCCCTCTTTTTCTAAGCTGTTCTAATCTTCTTGCATATGTTGATGCAATTGATGCATCGATTTTTGAAGTGCTTCTACTTCTTCTTTTGAGAAACCTTCTAATTTATCACTTAAGTATTGTTGTCTTTTTTTAATTACTTCACTTATGATGTCATTTCCTTTTGGTAATAAGTGTATTTGCACAACACGGCGGTCCTTTTCATCTCTCACTCGCGTTACTAATTCATTTTTTTCCATTCGATCAATAAGATCGGTTGTTGTGCTGCAAGCTAAGAACATTTTACTAGAAAGTTCCCCAATCGTTAGGTCTCCATGTTCTAATAGCCATTGCAAAGCAATGAATTGTGGTGGAGTAATTTCATAATCGGCTAACATTTCGCGCCCTTTTTGTTTAATTATTCCTGCTATCATTCGTAGCGACTTTTCGATTTCTGCTACATTATTTTGATCTATTTCTTTCGCTTGATTCACCGGAGTCCATCCTCTCAAAATAATACTCTTATCTTTATTTTGTCTAAAGATGTCTAAAACATCAAGCATTATTTATAAAGAAACCGGCTTTCTCTAAGAAAGCCGGATATTTATAGTTCTAATTCTCCTAAACGCAATAACTCGACAACTGCTTGTGAGCGCCCCTTCACTCCTAGCTTTTGCATTGCATTTGAGATATGGTTTCGAACTGTTTTTTCACTTATGAATAGCTCTTGAGCTATATCTTTTGTTGTTTTATCTTGAACGAGTAGGTCAAAGACCTCTTTCTCTCTTTTCGTTAATAATGGTTTCGGGCGATAATCATTCCCTTTCAAACTCATAATCCCTCCTTGCTAGGGCTGAGAACTGTTTAATTGGGCAGGGAATATATTTAGTCAAGGTATACTATGTAGTAGGCATTCATAATGTGCTTTATTTAAGCGTATTTAGGCGCTTAATTAAAGCAGCGTCCAATTGATGTGGACGTCCGGTCTTCTTATTTATTTGAACAATAGCTCCACGACCTACAAAGCAAATTTCCCTTTGCTCATTTTTAGCCATGTAGTGGATTTCAAATGATGTATTACCTATAGTATTAATTTTTGTATATAATGTGATAGTTTCTTTGAAAAAAACTTGTTTAATAAAATCACATTGAATATCAGCGACGACAGGAAGTAATTGAGAGTTAGCATCAATTTCATAATCGATCGCAGTTAACATTGCTACTCGCGCATCTTCAAAATACGTAAATGGAACAGTATTATTAAGGTGGCCAAATGCATCAGTTTCTGAAAATCGGACAGTAAAAGTAATCGAAAAGTTAAAAGATTGCTCCCACTCGCTAAAATTATCAATATATGCTATTTTTCGCATCTTCATTTTCCCCTCCATATATGTAAAGCGCCTCATCATAGGATGAGACGCTTTTTGTATTAATTATCGCTTCCGAAGAAGTTTTTAAACGACTGGATTGTAGTATCGCGGTTTAAAGCTGCGATTGAAGTTGTTAATGGAATTCCTTTTGGACAAGACTGAACGCAGTTTTGTGAGTTACCACAGTTTGCAAGTCCTCCATCAGTCATGATTGCCTCAAGGCGTTCCTCTTTATTCATTTCTCCAGTTGGATGTGCATTAAATAAACGAACTTGAGATAAAGGAGCAGGTCCAATAAAATCAGACTTACTATTTACGTTAGGACATGCTTCTAAACAAACACCACAAGTCATACATTTTGATAATTCATATGCCCATTGGCGTTTCTTTTCTGGCATTCTTGGTCCAGGACCTAAATCATAAGTTCCATCGATTGGAATCCATGCTTTTACTTTCTTTAATGAATCGAACATACGATTACGATCGATCATTAAGTCACGAATAACAGGGAATGTTCTCATTGGCTCAAGGTGAATCGGTTGCTCAAGTTTGTCAACAAGCGCTGTACATGATTGACGAGGCTTACCGTTGATTACCATTGAACAAGCACCACATACTTCTTCCAAACAGTTCATATCCCATTGAATTGGACTTGTCTTTTCCCCTTTACTATTAACAGGGTTACGACGAATTTCCATAAGCGCCGAAATGATATTCATATTCGGACGGTAAGGAATTTTAAATTCCTCAACATAAGGTGCAGATTCAGGACTCTCTTGACGTGTTACTTTAATGTGTACTGTCTTATTTTCACTCACTGTTTACTCCCCCTTCTTATTTTTTCTTTGTATAGTCACGTTTACGAGGTTTAATCAGTGAAGTGTCAACATCCTCATAACTAAATTCAGGACCTTTTTCAGCGTTATATGTTGCAATAGTAGTTTTTAACCATTCTTCATCATTACGGTCAGGGAATTCTGGTTTGTAATGTGCTCCACGGCTTTCATTTCGGTTGTAAGCACCTAATGTAATTACGCGTGCTAATTCAAGCATATTCCATAATTGACGTGTAAATGACGCCGCTTGGTTACTCCATGCAGCTGTATCATTAATGTTTATGTTTTGGTAACGTTCCATTAATTCTTGGATCTTCTTATCTGTTTCAAGAAGCTTATCGTTATGACGTACAACAGTAACGTTATCTGTCATCCACTCACCAAGTTCTTTATGGATTACGTATGCATTTTCATTGCCATCCATGCTCATAATACGGTCGTATTTTTCTTGCTCTTTCTTCACGTGAGCTTCAGCAATAGCAACTGGCATATCTTCGACAGTCTTTTCTAAACCACCGATATATTCAACTGCTTTAGGACCAGCAACCATTCCACCATAAATTGCAGATAATAAAGAGTTAGCACCTAAACGGTTTGCACCGTGATATTGGTACTCACACTCACCAGCAGCAAATAAACCAGGAATGTTTGTCATTTGATCGTAATCTACCCACATACCACCCATTGAGTAGTGAACTGCAGGGAAGATTTTCATTGGAACTTTACGAGGATCATCACCCATGAATTTTTCATAGATTTCGATAATACCACCAAGTTTAACATCTAATTCTTTTGGATCTTTATGTGATAAGTCTAAGAACACCATGTTTTCGCCGTTAACACCAAGTTTTTGGTTAACACAAACGTCGAAAATTTCACGTGTTGCAATATCACGAGGTACTAAGTTTCCGTATGCAGGATATTTCTCCTCAAGGAAGTACCAAGGCTTACCATCTTTATATGTCCAAACTCGTCCACCTTCACCACGAGCAGATTCACTCATAAGACGAAGTTTATCGTCTCCAGGAATTGCTGTTGGGTGAATTTGAATGAATTCTCCGTTCGCGTATTTAACACCTTGTTGGTAAAGTGCACTTGCAGCTGTACCAGTATTAATTACTGAGTTCGTAGATTTTCCGAATACGATTCCAGGACCACCTGTTGCCATAATTACAGCATCAGCAGTAAAGTGATGGATTTCCATCGTTTTTAAGTCTTGTGCTACAATTCCGCGACATACACCTTCGTCGTCAACGATTGCAGACAAGAACTCCCATCCTTCATATTTTGAAACAAGACCAGCTACTTCGTGGCGACGTACTTGCTCGTCTAGTGCATAAAGTAACTGTTGACCAGTTGTTGCACCAGCGAAAGCTGTACGGTGATGCTGCGTGCCTCCGAAACGTCTGAAGTCTAATAATCCTTCAGCTGTACGGTTGAACATTACACCCATACGGTCCATTAAATGGATAATTCCAGGGGCTGCATCTGCCATCGCTTTTACTGGAGGTTGGTTTGCTAAGAAGTCTCCGCCGTACACACTATCATCAAAGTGTTCCCAAGGTGAATCTCCTTCACCTTTCGTATTAACAGCACCGTTAATTCCACCTTGTGCGCATACGGAGTGAGAGCGTTTTACTGGTACAATGGAAAATAATTCAACATGTACGCCAGCTTCTGCAGCTTTAATTGTAGCCATAAGTCCAGCTAAGCCACCACCAACGACAATAATTTTGCGATTGCTCATGTTTTGCTCACTCCTCTATATCTATCTTTCGTCTAAATTAAATAAAAGCTAAAATCGAACGAATTCCGATTACTGTTAATGCAACAAACGCCCCTAATGTTACGTAAGTTACAATCTTTTGTGAACGCGGTGATACTGCAATTCCCCAACTTACTGCAAATGACCATAGACCATTAGCAAAGTGGAATGTCGCAGCTACAACACCAACAATATAGAAAATTACCATAGGCGTACTACTTAAAATAGCTGCCATCATGTTATAGTCTACTGGTGTATCATAAAGTGCATATGCTAGTCTAGTTTCCCATACATGCCATGCAATAAAGATTACTAAAATAACTCCAGTAATACGTTGCCATACGAACATCCAGTTACGGAAGAAGCCATAGTTCGTTACATTGTTTTTTGCTTGGAACGCAATATAGATTCCATAGATTGCATGATAAAGTAATGGAATAAAAATTAGGAAAATTTCTAAAAAGTAGCGGAATGGTAAATTCTCCATAAAATGGGCTGCTTCGTTAAATGCTTCTGGCCCACGCGTTGCAAAGTGATTAATAACTAAATGTTGTGTAAGGAATAAACCTACTGGAAATACACCTAAAAGAGAGTGTAATTTTCGGTTAATAAATGATTTGTTTCCTGCCATCGTTTTGCCCCCCTTTGATCGTTTAGCGTTCATTTTTTTAATTAAGTTAATTGTATAACAATATCCATTTTATTTCGAGTGGAATCGCTACCAATCGACACATTTCTAGCAATTTAATCTATTGATAGAAATTATTTACCATGTTCATTTTACTCTCATCAGGAAATGTCGTCAAGGAAGGTTCCTAAGTTAACTAAAATAGTATTTATCTTGTATAATACTTTTATAGAGAAAAAAAAAGGAGCAATTATGTAAATGGGAAAAATATTGGAAACAAATGATATACAAGTCCCTACTTTTGGTTATGAATTGTTACGAGATGAAGTTATTCCAGAAATACTTGGGAGAGACTGCGCTCAAATAATGTATTGGACTGGTCGGGCTATGGGGAGAAAGTACCCTTGTAAAACGTTAGAAGAAATAATTGCATTCTTTGAAAAAGCAGGCTGGGGCTCTCTGCAATTAACGAAAGAGAAAAAGGAAGAGATGATTTTTGAAGTAACTTCACCAATCATTGCTTCACGGTTAACATCAAATAAAGATGCGCTTTTTGGATTAGAAGCAGGCTTTCTTGCAGAAAGTGTCCAAGCAATAAAGAAGTATGCTACAGAAACACATGAAAAAGTAAACGTAAAGAAAGGCATAGTTACTTTTACAGCACGTTGGGATATCAAAGAAGAAATCTAGAGAACAAAAGCCAAGTGAAGGATTAGGGGGAAATTGCTATGAACATAAAATTATTAAAAACGAAAGAAGATGCAATGAAGTATGAGGAGATACGTAAAGAATCATTGCAACAAAATCCAGAAGCTTTTGGAGCGACATACCGAGAACATATTAGCCGCCCTAATCCTGCCGAACGTATTTATGGTCGCTTTCAAGAGGAAGGAAACTACACATACGGGATGTTTAATGAAAACGATGAGCTTGTAGGAGTGTGTACATTATTAAGACAAAGTAACATTAAGGAAAATCATAAAGCACATATTTTTGCTATGTACGTTACTCCTTCCGCACGGAAAGCATCAATTGGAAAGTTATTATTACAAGAAGCTATTGCGAAAGCGAAAGAGATTGGTATTGTAAAAATTATGTTAAGTGTTGTCACTAGCAATGTCCCAGCCATTAAACTATATGAGTCGTTAGGGTTTCAATCATATGGCATTGAGGTAAAAGCCTTAAAAGATGAAAATAACCAATATTGGGATGAAAACCATATGGTATTGTTTTTATAAGAAAAGCGAGGCGAACGATCAGCGACGTATAAGCTGGAGCACTTTGTTTGAGATAAAGGAAACATCGAAAAGGAAAGGCGACTGATCATCAACGATGGAACTGGAATGCTACGAATGAGATAAAGGAAACACAAAGAGAAGTTCGAGTTGATGTTGACTTATCGTAAGTGAGTAGCATGAAGTTCACAAGTTGATAGGAGCCTTTTCTAGACATCACTTCACTGATTGATGTTGACTTTTCGTAAATAAAAAGTGTGAAGATTACTAGTCGCTGTGAGCCGCAGCTGGACAATAGAAAAGCTGAAGCAATCGGTTAACGGCGTAAAAACTGGAGGACTTCGAATGAGATAAAGGAGACACGAAGGGCTAAGACCTTCGATGTCGACTTATCGCATATGAGGAGTGTGAAGTTTTCTAGACGTTGATTGCTGAAGCTGGATCAAAAAAGAAAAGCGAGGCGAACGATTTTTTTAGTTGATTGGAGTCGACGGCACGAGACTCCTGCGGGAAAAGCAACAGCTGAAGACCCCACAGGAGATACTTTTCCGAGGGGGCTGAAGCGTTGCCCTATAACGGAAATCAAGAAAGCATTTTCTTCTTTCTAAGAAAGCTGAGGTCGCGCGTTGGGAAAGCGTAGTATTTTAACGGAGCTTTCTTATAAAAAATTAAAAATCCGAGTTCGTCCAGATAACATGTCTGAATGAACTCGGATTCTTTTTGTTTCTGTCCTAGCACTTTTTACTAGCTTTCCGTTTTCACTACCTCTGCTAATTGGAAAACGTCATGAAGTTTATGAACGGCTTTTTCCATATCCTCACGATCAATCACTGTTGAAACTTTGATTTCCGAAGTTGTAACCATTTTAACAAATATCCCTTCACTTGCTAGTTCGCGGAACATTTGAGCTGCTACACCGTGGTTCGAAATCATCCCACTCCCGACGATAGAAACTTTTGCTAAGTCCGTTTCAGACGTAATTGTTGTAAAGCCGAGTTCTTCCTGATATTGCTTTAATATATTTATAGCATGGTTAACTTCATTGGCATGAGTTGAAAATGAAAGATTTGTTGTGTCTTGATCATTTACGTTTTGAATAATAATATCAACGTTAATGCCGTTATTTGCTAATACAGTAAACACGTTCCCTAATGCATTTTTTTCGTTCGGTAATTGGTGAATAGTAATTTTTGAAACTTCCTCTTCAAAAGCTATTCCTCTAACTATTAAATTACGTTCCATTTCCACACCCTCCATTACAATTGTCCCTGCTTCACTTTTAAAACTTGAGCGAACTTCTAAAGTTATATTATAGTTTTTGGCGAACTCTACAGCTCTAGGATGTAAAACACCTGCACCTAAATTTGCTAGTTCTAACATTTCATCGTAAGAAATTGCCGGTAGTTTTCTAGCTCCGCCAACAATGCGAGGATCTGTTGTAAATACTCCTGTAACATCGGTAAATATATCACATTTTTCTGCTTTTAACGCCGCCGCTAAGGCAACAGCTGAAGTATCTGATCCACCGCGCCCAAGTGTTACAATTTCATCATTAACTGTTACTCCTTGAAATCCTGCTACGATAACTATTTTTCCTTTTTCTAAGTTTTCAGTAATTCTTTTTGTATCAATGGAAGTAATGCGTGCATTACCGAATTGTTCTTCCGCTTTTATTCCCGCTTGCCAACCAGTTAGTGAAACCGCCTCGACACCAATATTTGCTAGAGCAATAGACAGCAATGATATCGTCACTTGCTCTCCAGTTGTCACCAACATATCTAAATCACGCTTTTGCGGCTCTTCACAAATTTCATTTGCAAGGCTTACTAATTGATTCGTCGTCTTCCCCATTGCAGAAACGACTACGACCACTTGGTTCCCATTTTCTACAGTTTCTTTTAAAAGATTTGCTACATGTTTTATGCGTTCAACAGATCCTACAGACGTTCCGCCAAACTTTTGAACTATTAATGACATGTGAAGTACTTCCTTTCAAGTAAAATAAAAAAAGTGCAATAACAAGCAGAGGCTTATTATTGCACAGTTTAATATTAGCAAGCGATACAAACTGTGAAAATAGCGCTCCATCTAGCTACTGGCTAAATGGCAGTTTTACACTTCTTCAATGTAAAACCAGAAAATAAAATTAGGGTTTTTATTTTCTTCGGCAAATTCCCCTTTTAGCTAATGTCTTAGGAAACCCTTAATTTCCTCGGTTAGCTTACTAATGGTTTTTGCACCTCTACTGTCACAAAACGTATGAAATTACTTGAAATTATATCAGAGTGCTTTTAAAAGAACAATTACTTTTTTAGAAATTGCACAATATTTTCTGAAACATTTTTAGGTATACCGATATTAGCTATTTCTTCGGCACTTGCTTCTTTTAGTTTTTTTATGGAACCAAAGTGTTTCATAAGTAATTTCTTTCTATTTGCTCCAATACCAGGAATATCATCTAGGGATGATTTTAACATTCCTTTCCCTCTAATTTGTCGATGGAAAGTTATCGCAAACCTATGCACTTCATCTTGAATTCGCTGCAACAAGTAAAACTCTTGGCTTTTTCGAGACAATTCCACAGGGAGCGGTGGATCGCCTATTAACAGCTGTGAAGATCTGTGTTTTTCATCTTTCACTAATCCACCGATAGGAATATCTAATCCCAATTCATTTTCTAACACATCTTTAGCTGCACTCATTTGGCCTTTACCCCCATCAACAATAATTAAATCTGGGAGTGGTAAGCCTTCTTTTAAAACGCGAGAGTATCTTCTGCGAATTACTTCACGCATGGTATTATAATCATCTGGTCCTATTACTGTTTTAATTTTATATTTGCGATAATCCTTTTTATTTGGTTTTCCATCAATAAAAACTATCATTGCCGAAACAGGGTCCGTTCCTTGAATATTTGAATTATCAAACGCTTCAATGCGATGTGGTGTTTCAATATTTAATGCTTTTCCTAAGTTATCAATCGCGATAATTGTTCTTTCTTCATTTCGTTCGATTAAGGAAAATTTTTCAGATAATGCGGCTTTTGCATTCTGCGCTGCTAAATCAACAAGCTGTTTTTTCTTTCCTCTTGAAGGTTGCAGCACTTTCATAGTTAGTAGTTGTTCTAGTAGTTGGGCATCAACATCCGTTGGAACGATGATTTCTTTTGGTTTTATGTTTCCTTTTTCGTAAAATTGACCGACAAAAGTTAAGAAGTCCTCAGTTGGTTCGTTATAAAATGGAAATAGGGAAACATCTCGTTCAATTAACTTCCCTTGGCGAATGTAAAACACTTGGACACACATCCAACCTTTATCGACGGAATAGCCAAACACGTCACGATCTCTTAAATCTGTTAATGACATTTTTTGCTTTTCCATTAATTTGTCGATGTGAATAATTTGATCACGATATTCTTTCGCCTTTTCAAATTCCATCGTTTCTGCAGCCTTTTCCATTTTTGCTTGTAGTTCTTTTTTAATGTCTTGGTGGCCACCATTTAAGAAACGAGTAATTTCTTCAATGATTCGTTTATTTTCATCTACTGAAACATCTTTGACACACGGTGCTAAACATTGACCTAAGTGATAGTAAAGGCAAACTTTATCAGGAAGTGTCGTACACTTTCTAAGTGGATAAAGCCTGTCTAAGAGTTTTTTCGTTTCCGAAGCTGCACCAGCATTTGGATAGGGACCAAAGTACTTCCCTTTATCTTTCTTTACTTTTCTCGTTATGATTAAGCGCGGATGCTTTTCTCCTGTTAATTTAATGTACGGATAAGTTTTATCATCTTTTAACATGATGTTATATTTCGGATCATACTTTTTTATTAAATTTATTTCTAAAATAAGTGCTTCGATATCAGAAGATGTAATAATATATTCAAAATCAACAATTTCACTAACTAAGCGTTGTGTTTTCCCATCATGTGATCCGGTAAAATAAGATCGAACACGATTTTTGAGCACTTTTGCTTTTCCTACGTAGATGATTGTTCCTTGTTTATCTTTCATTAAATAACAGCCAGGTTTATCTGGGAGAACTGCTAGCTTTTCTTTAAGTTCTGTCAATTGATCATCTCCCCTCATGCCATTCATATAATTCAATTTTATAATAAACTGGGTCAATAAACGAACTAGAAGAAAATTCTGCTACTTTTGTAATGTATTTCTCCACTTCAATTCCTTGTTTTTTAAAGCCTTCAACCACTTTATTCGTAACATATATTTTTCCACTTTTATGTTCATATTTCTTTTGTAAGAAAAATTGATACGTTAATACACGATCGTGAGTAAAAGGAACATTTAAATAGTGCAATACTCTTGTTTCTTCCCACGTAAAAAGCAGGTCTTTCTCTGTTAAAATCTTACTTGTTGCTAGCTGATATTCAGAGGGATGTTCATTTTTTTGCAATTCCATTACATCAAAGCTTTTATAAACTTGACCGCAAGTTAGTAACAACAATAGTAAAGCTGCAACTATCTTCATTTTACCTTTCGTTAATCGCAATAGTTGCATACTAGTTACTAACGTGAAAATTCCTAGAAGCGGAGAAATATGTCTTGGCTTTTCAATATTTTGCGCAAAAAGTGCCCAGATAAAATATGAAATAAATGTTGCAAGTAAAAGCTTATTTGTCGTTAGCATCGAACTCTTTTTTTCTTTGATTGTATAGAAAATAAATAACCCAAATAGAACGCTATATAATACCGCTAAGATTATGGACCTTACAGCTAATCCATTCCAAAAGAAGTTGCCTAGTGTCAGTTGAAAAATTCGCTGAAAAATGCCGATATCATTAGCAACAGCTGTCCCGCCCCACTCTTGAAAATGGCCTTGTGTAAATGCTAGGGAAAGTTCAATAAAGGGAACAATTCCCCCTTCACTATAGGCTAGCGCGAGAACCCATACCAATTGACATAGTAGGGCAAACACTAAATGGAGAATAATTCGAATTGCTTGTCTCGTTTCCTTCCATTCCTTAAACCAAATAAATAGTAAAGCTATTCCAAAAGGAAGATACGATAAACGAATTCCTAGTAGTAAGCTAAATAATAATGCTGGTAAAAGACGGACAAAAATAGATTTGCTTTTTAAACTAATGGAAACTGACCATAAAAACCACCACAGAACACCAATTGCTGCTGCTTCACTCATCGCTTGTCCACTTAGTAGTGCAATGTAGCTTAATGTTTGTACAACTAAAACTACTAATGCAAGACGCAAACCTTGGACATAGTTTCTTACTAATAAAATAATAGGTAAAGAAGCACTAATTATTAGTAGTTGATTAAAAGTTATTAATGCGGACGCAGGGTCGTCCAAGAAGACATTAATAAACATGCCTCCGAGTATAAAGTAAGGATAGCCTGGAAAATGTGGTTGCATTTTTAATAAATCAAATTGTTCAACACCTAACACAAAATCAACAGCATCCCAACTGCTTACAAAAGGTGACTGGAAGAAAAAGATGAAAAAAGAATAAACTAATAATATGCCATAAAGTATGATTGTTACTGCTTGCTTAGATTTACCTTGCCAATTTTCCATTCTATTCACCCTCTGTTTCTATCGTAAAAAAACTCGCTCACTAATGTGAGCGAGCATTTCTGCAAATGTTCGTTATGCCGATGTTTTGATTTGTGTTTTTTCCGTTCTAATTTTCCAGAAGCGATATTTAAAATTTGGCTTACTAATAATTGACATCCATCCTAAAACCGTGATGAAGTATAACCAGTAGCCAATTAATTGTTCAAATGAAGGGTTATGCGAGTAACCGAACATTGCTGCCATAAACAAGCCAATTTGACCGTTTATTAATACATCTTCGCCTGTGTCACGCTTGTAGTGATATTCATCGACATAATGCTCTGGCATAATATGAATAATGTTATACATTTCTGCTGGCTTGCCATCAGCTGTTTCTACAACAGAGCCGACTATACGTAAGTCTTGTAAAACACCAATACCTTGTACTAGTAATCCCGCAGCAATGAACATAATTAACACACTCGTTACACTAAAAAAGGCTTTCAAGGAAATTTTCATCGTACCAGTAAAGAACAAATATCCGATCATTAATGACAAAATCAATCCACTTAATGCACCATAGTTTGTAATTGCTTTTTGAATATCTCCGCCACTAATTGCCATGAAGAAAAAGACCGTTTCGATACCTTCGCGCATTACAACTAAGTAAGTGTGAATGATTAAGGCAGAAATACTTCCAGCGGTTAACGCTGCGTTAACTTTCTTTTGCATGTTACCTTGCACATCTTTTGATTCTTTTTTCATCCAAGAGACCATGTGTGTTAAAAGAAATACTGAAGCAAACAAAATTGCGACTTTTAAATAAATTTCTGAGCCAAAAGAAGCAAAGCCGGTAAACACGACTTGGAATAGCATTGCCACTCCTACGCTTGTTAATAATGCAAGCACAACTCCAGCATACACCCATTTATGATACTTTTTCGCATTAAGTCTCGTTAAGTAAGATAAAATGAGACCTACTATTAAGACTGCTTCTAACCCTTCCCTTAAAGCTATTAAAAATGCTTGAAATTCCATGGTGTCTTTCCCCCTTGAATGTGCTAGTTTGTTCTAGCGCTTGCGTTTGACAATAATTAAGATAAGAAATGAAATAACTAAAACGATTGTAAACCATAGCCAGAACGTATTGTTCCCTTCTCCAAGATCCTCTCCATACATATCTTCATCGATGAAATGTTCATCGTCTTCTGTTTCAATCGGAAAAAGTGGCTTCAATTGTTTAACTATGTACTGTGTTTGTTGTTGGAATTCATTAATATCACTTTCTTTACTACCTACTCCGAATAACCCTGGATTTCCAAGTGACTCAAGTGCAATATCAAATGCATTGTATATATCGGAAATGAATTGCTCATCTTCTTTTTTCGCCACTTCTGGTCGTAATATATCAAATGTTCCGCGAGCTTTTGCTAAAAGTAGTTTTGCTCTCCCGTAATCCTCAAAATCTTCTGTAGCAAAGAAAAGTCTACGTTCCAAACTTAATCGCATTGCAGCTTGATAGCTTTCTAATAAAAGTTGTTTATTTTTCGTTTCAATAGCTTTTTCAATTGATGGCTTTGTTGCTGAGAAATATAAATCAAAATCTTTTTCATACGTATTGATAATTACTTTTACTTCATCCCATTTGTCATTTTCAAGATGCATTTTCAAGTTAATATATGCCTTTGCGAAAGGTTCTTCGCCTGGGTCTCCATATGAATATGCATATGCTTGAGAATGAGAAGTTAGAATGAGAATGATTATCATTATTGAAGATAGTAAGTGTTTCATAATTTTCTCTCCCTCTCCTATTGATAATGATAATGATTATCAATGGAATTGTCAATAAAAGATGAACATTTTCACATATCGTTCATCTTTTGCTTTTAAATTATTCATTTTCTTATGAGATTTTGTGTGCATCTTTATATATTTCTACTCTTTTCACTTTTCTAGACATCTCTTTAACGATTGCAGGAATAACAGAAGTCATATATGCACGAAATTTTATAAACGACTCGCCTTTCGTTCGAACTTGGTACGTAATTGGAATTTCTTTTACTCGGAACCCTTTACGAACTAAATTTAACGTAATAACTTGCGCATAGTTGTAATCATGGATAATTTCTCCGTGTTCCATTGCTTGTCTTGAAAAAGCGCGCATCCCTGATTGACCATCATAAATCCAGCGACGTAATAATATTGCTTGGATCAAAGTAAACACATAATTACCTAAGCGGCGATGCAATTTCATACCCTTGATAGTTCCTTTAAATCGAGAACCCATCGTGTAATCTGCTTCCCCTTTAAAAATAGGCTGCAAAATATTAGGGATTTGCTCAGCTGGATATTCATTATCTGCATCTATCATTACTGCAATATCCGCTCCAAGGCGATAGCATTCTGCTAGACCGGTACGAACAGCACTTCCTAATCCCATATTTTTATCTTTTTGGACGATATAGTCTGCACCAAACTGTTTCGCTACTTCTATCGTCTTATCGGTAGAACCGTCATCAATAACTAATGCTTTTACTTCCACTTTCTCATGAAAATAACGTGGAATTTTTGAGAGAACTTCACCAATAGAATCCTCTTCATTATAAGCTGGTAGAAATACGATCACTTTCTGTTTTCTCATTTGCTGTTTTTCTCCCATCATTTAACGCTTCTACTAAAACTGGCCCTTTGCTATGACTAGGTAATGGCGCTCCTAGTAACGATGCTAACGTTGGTGCAACAGAAACTAAACTATGTCGTTTATCGACCTTAACACCTTTATTAATCGATGGTCCGTACATAAAGAATGGGACAAAACGCTCCCCTTCATCTAAATGCCCGTGTCCACCAATTCCGTCAGCCTGTCCGTGGTCAGCACATATTATTAATGTTGTATTGTCAAATTTCCCTTCTTGCTTTAACCAATCGACATACTCGTTAATTAACATGTCCGCTTCTTCAATTTTAGCGATATATTCATCATAATGAACTCCGCGACTATGTCCTGTTTGATCAGTACTAATTAATTGCGCTATTAATAAATCTGGATCTTGCTCTTTCATCATCTTCTTTGCTCGTTCAATAATTTTACGATCAACTTCATCGTTGTTTGTAACGGCAGTATACGTTTCAACATCACTTCCCATAGCATCTACTAAATGAGCGACAGCTAACATTCTACCTTTTTTCCCCACTTTTCGTAGCGAATCAAAAATACTTTCCACATTAATTCCGAGCTTATAAACCATGTTTGACTTGATTCCGTGTTCACGGGGATATGTTCCTGTAAACATAGATGAAAAGCAAACTACCGTTCTTGCAGGATAAACGGTTTCCATGTTTGTATACTCTGTTCCTTCCATGCGAATGCGGTCAAGAAAAGGTGTATTCGCTTGTTCAAAGCGATCTTTTCTCATCCCATCAATCACAATAACTACTACTTTTTCATTTTGTAGATTTTTTGGAAGGTTAACTTCTTTCGTTCTTCCTGCAATTTCTTTTGGCTTCCAATCAAATAAATACGTATGAAGAATCCATGTGAAAATAAAGACACTTGCTATAAATAATGCAACTGCAGATAATTGCTCTGTTTGAAATTGCGCAAACGAATTAGTCTTAAAATACTGAAAGAAAAAGTCCCAAAATGATAATAGTAAAAGGAATTTAGGCAACTGTTCCTGCGCGTTTCCACTTGTCGAGTCACTATTTTTTAAGACTAACTTCCAAAACCTTGTGAAGTTTAAAAGTGTTGTCCCGATTCTCAAATGATAGTAAATTGTTCCCCAAAAAATTACCGTGAAGAAAAAGTAAAATCCAACACCGGTTAATAGTAATGAGATATTGGTAGTCTGCCATATCAATAAGTAACCGATTAAAGGCAACCATAAATAATTTCTAATAAACAAAGGAAAATCATACATGAAGAACATGATGAATAATGGCAAAGTTACCCCAAAAGCTAAAAGAAAAGGCAATAAATTCGTACTTTTAAATAATGTAACATTGTAAAAAATAATCATGATTCCGACGACAAAAATCGGTGTAAATGGTTTTCCTTCGTTTAATAAATTCCAACTTCTTGCTGCAAATTTTTCAAATTTTGATGCTTGTTTCATTTGCTTTCCTCCCCCTTTACTCCGTTTCGAATCCATTGCTTTATCTCTCTAATTTTTAATGGAACTAAAATAAATGCAATAAAACCGACGAGAAATGAATATAAAAATTTATAGCCATGGCTTAATATTGCTAGGTGATACGCATCTTCCATCTTAAATCCTAAGTTAACTAATGCGATACTCATTACAGTTTCATAAGTTGCAATTCCACCCGGAGTTACTTGAAATAGCCCACTAATAACACTTACACTGTTGAGCCAAATTGATGAAAGTGGTGTCAAACCTTCTGAAAATAACTTTGTAATGGTAAAAATAACCACACCTTCACAAATCCAGCTTAAAAAGATAACACCGATAATAGCAATTCCATTTTTACTTACTAACGTTTTTTTCATACCACTAGTAAACCTGGATATAAAGGTTGATTTACGCTTCAATAATATGATAGCCACCATTATGAACATTCCTAGTAGAACATACGCAACAAGTAACGATTTAAAAGGTAGGATATGTGCAATAACAATGAATCCAATGAATGCAAAGATTCCAAGTATTACAACATCAATGATTCTTAATACGATAACGGATTGCACTGCTTTTGTAAATTTCACTTTTTTCTCTTTCGCTAAGGCACCTATACGGACTGCATCACCAACTTTAAAAGGAAGGATATGATTGAAAAACATACTATAAAACAATCCACTTATACATACCCTAAATGTCGGTTTTTTTTCTAAGTAAAGCCACCATGCAAAAGCTCGTAAAAAAAAGGCTATTGTATAAAATATCGTCATAATAATTAAATATTTTGGTTCTGTAAATAGCTCAATGGTGTGTTTCCATAACATGTAACTATCAAACCAATAAAAAGAAATAACGAGAAATAATACAATTAATAAAAGACTAATTGTACGTTTTATTAGTGTAATACTGCTTTGCCCACTCAATGGTTTTTGCTAACCCCTCTTCAAAAGATACAGTAGGCAAGTAGCCTAGTTCCCTTTGCGCTTTAGTAATATTTGCCCACGTTGATGTAACGTCACCAGTTCGCCAACCTTTTTCAATAATTGACATTGCTGGAAAGTAGCTTTTCATAGTTGCTAGTAATTGCTTCATTGATACTGGATTTCCATTGCCTAAATTGTATACTTTATAGCCATTTCCTTTATCTAGTGCAAGGCTTATCCCATTAATGATGTCGTCTATATATGTATAATCACGCGCTGTATTTTGATCGAAAACAGTAATGCTTTCTCCATCTAATAATCGTTTAATAAATAATGGAATCGCCATATCAGGTCTTCCCCATGGACCATATACTGTAAAAAATCGTAAAACAGTGACGTCATAATTGTATATATGATGAAATGCATGGCAAAAAGATTCTGCTCCCACTTTTGCTGCTGCATAAGGAGAAACAACTTTTCCATTAAACATTTCTTCCGATAATGGCTCATTTGCTTGATCGCCATAAACTGATGATGACGAAGCAAAAATGACGTGCTTAACTTGCGATTCACCAGCAAATTTCAGAACATTAATCGTTGCTTTTATATCATAGTCAACATATTCGTTTGGCTTTTCTACGGAATATGCAACGCCTGGTAAGGCCGCTAAGTGTATGACAATATCAAATGTATTTTGCTTAAAAACTTCTGACAATTTTTCTTCATTCAGTAGATCTATTTGATGGTAGGTAAAATTCCTTAGACTTTTTAAGTATTTCAACCGTTCCTTTTTGCGATTCACATCGTAATAGGAATGCAACATATCAATGATTGTAACATTGCAACGGTTTTCTTGTAGTAATGCTGAAGTTAAGTGACTACCGATAAATCCAGCACCACCAGTAATTAAAACATTCACAGTTTCACCTCTATTAGAAAGACTACTCTGATTTTGATTATACATGTTTCCCTCTTTAAGTGGAAAAAGAGCCGCAATTACGCGGCTCATTGGAGTTGCTATTTATTTTACTAACATATCTAAAGCTTCAACTATTGATGCACTATAAGTTGCAGCTTCTTCAACATTTCCATTAGAAATTGCTTCGAACCAGCTGTTTGCATTAGCAAACGTTTCTTCTGTTTTTTCAGCACCTAATTTTTCAATCATAACAAGTTTAATGTCTTGCATGAATACATTTCCTTCTAATGCACTTCCGCGAGCAGAAGTTACATCGTTTTCTTCTAGTGCTTTAGGAGCTTTTGCGTGGTAACTCTTAATTTTCCCAACAAATGCCTTTGTAAACAATTCAGAAACTTCTTCAGCTTTTAAGTTTTCTGGATTTGAAACAAATAATGTTAACTTCTCATCTATTTTTAATGCTGCTTCTTCATCTCCACCTGATAAAGAACCTTTAATTGCTTGATAGAAGCCCCATGCTTCTGCTTGTTTGTTTTGTAGTGAAACTGTGTCATATTCACCGCTCGTTACAGCAGCTTCAATTTTCTCAACATATGAAAGAGCTGCTAAATAGTAACTGCGATATAATGTCTTATCAGTTATTTGTTTATAAACTGAGTAATCATCAACATTCCCAGTGTTTAACGCTTGTTCTTGTGCTGATAATCCAGCTAAAATATTTTGCTCCATGCTATCTTCATCAGTTAATCCATAGTAACCATCACGTTTTACAGCAGTCGGTAACATTACTTCATTTACTAAATGTTTTAACTCAGCAAAAATATTTTTTGCATCTAGGTCATTTCCAGCTTTCATTGCTGCAATTACATCTTTGTGTAAACTCTTTTGTTTATTATAGAAGTAAGATTGCGTAGTTTTATCAATGATTTGACGTGCAACGTTCGCATCGATTTGTTCTGTTTTTCCACCTTCAATAGCAGCTGTAATTGCTGTATCTAAATCACTTGATACTTCAGCTACAGCACTTTGTAACGTGTCAACATAAGTTGCTTTCACCTTATCCCAATCTACTGCATTACCTTCTTTGGCATTTCCTAGTTCTGTCATTATTTCAACGTATGCTGCTACTTGCTTAGCAGTTGTTGTATTCTCAATTGCAAATTCATTTTGCTCTTGGTTTTGCTCTTGGTTATTATTTTCTTCATTTCCTTGTTCCTTTTCACTATTACATCCTACAAGTAGTGAACCTGCTAATAATACTCCTGCAAAAATCTTTAATCCTTTTTTATTCATGGTGTGCCTCTCCCCTTTGTTTTTTATATGTAACTATTTAATTAATCATCTAATGATAATGATTTTCATTTACAGTTAGAATTATATCGAGAATGATTATCAGTGTCAAAAGGTTTTTTAATAAAAAATAAAATACGGAATTTTCTGTTTACTATAAATGAACAAATAAAAAAAGCAGCTGATAAATCAGCCGCTTCCTAACTTATTTGTGCTTATCTAATAGTCCCATTAATGCATCTTTAGGTTGGAAACCAACAACTTGGTCAACAACTTCGCCATTTTTCATAACGAATAATGTTGGAATACTCATAACACCGTATTTTCCAGCTGTTTCTTGGTTATCGTCAACATCAACTTTGACTACCTTTGCAGAACCAGCTAATTCTTGATCAAGCTCTTCTAATACAGGAGCGATCATTTTACAAGGTCCACACCAAGGTGCCCAGAAGTCAACTAATACTAAACCTTCGCTAGTTTCTTGTGTGAAAGTTGCATCAGTAGCATTTATAATTGCCATTTAAATTACCTCCTTACTTATCATTACAATTGAAGTATACCACTTACGGTAAATGCATGCTAAAAATTTGCTCAGCTTTATTATACCCGCTGAAAGCAACATTTATCATCCTATTGAAAAGACCCCCCACTTCAAGTTTTTTATTGAAGTGAGGGGTTTATTACTTATGAGTTTTGTAGTACGTTTTGGAACTCTTTCGTTAATAAAGGTACAACGTCAAACAAGTCACCAACAATTCCGTAATCCGCTACATTAAAGATGTTTGCCTCTGGATCTTTATTGATTGCAACGATTACTTTTGAATTTGACATTCCAGCTAAGTGTTGAATTGCTCCTGAAATCCCACATGCGATGTAAAGATCAGGTGTAACTACCTTACCTGTTTGCCCAATTTGCAGTGAATAGTCACAGTAGTCAGCGTCACATGCTCCACGTGAAGCTCCAACTGCTCCACCAAGTACATCAGCAAGTTCTTTTAATGGTTCGAAGCCTTCTGTACTTTTCACGCCACGTCCACCAGCAATAATTACTTTTGCTTCGGAAAGATCAACACCATCCGTTGCTTTGCGAACTACTTCTTTTACAATTGTACGTAAATCTTTGATTTCTGCTGAAATAGAAGATACGTCACCAGTGCGAGAAGAATCTTGCTCAAGTGGAGCGATATTGTTTGGACGAATTGTCACAAACATTAATTTATCAGAAACGACTTTCTTTTCGAACGCTTTTCCAGAGTAAATTGGACGAGTAAAGACCATTTCACTTCCGACTTCTTCAATTGAAGTAACATCAGAAATTAAACCTGATGCCAATTTAGCTGCAATTCGTGGTGAAAGGTCTTTCCCCATTGCTGTATGACCCATTACAATTGCTTCAGGCTTTTCACTTTCAAACACTTGCATAAAGGCTTGTTTATAACCATCAGTAGTATAAGTTTTTAATTTTTCATCTTCGACAGTGATTACACGATCTGCTCCATAGGAAATCATTTCATTTGTTAAACTAGATACTGCATCTCCTAAAAGTGCAGCAACAACTTCTCCACCTTCAGAAATTGTTTTTGCAGCTGCTAATGCTTCGAAGGAAACATTTCGTAAGCTACCTTCTCTAACTTCTCCTAAAACTAATACTTTACGTGCCATGTTCGTTTCCCCCTTATGTTAAATTACTTTAGCTTCAGTACGTAATAATGAAACAAGCTCTTTTACTTGATCTTCCGTTTCACCTTCTAAAACTTTTCCTGCCCCGCGTGCTGCTGGTAAGAAAACTTCTAACGTTTTTGTTTTTGGTTCTACATCATCTTCATCTACATCTAAGTCGTCAATTTCATATTCATCAAGTGGTTTTTTCTTCGCTTTCATAATTCCAGGTAATGATGGATAACGAGGGTCGTTTAATCCTTGTTGCGCTGTAACTAATAATGGAAGAGATGTTTCAATAATTTCAACATCACCTTCTACATCACGTTCAATTGTTACTGTTTCTCCATCAATTTCAAGCTTAGTAATTGTCGTCACTTGAGGAATATCTAACAATTCTGCTAAACGTGGACCAACTTGACCTGAACCACCATCAATTGCCACATTTCCACCAAGAATAATGTCATACTCTTTATCTTGCATATATTCAAATAATAATTGAGCAGTTGTAAACTGGTCTGTAACTTCGATATCATCTTCTATATTAATTAATGCTGCTTTATCAGCGCCCATTGCCAATGCTGTACGAAGTTCTTTCTCACAATCTTCTCCACCAACAGTAACGACTGTAATTTCACCGCCATGTGCTTCTTTTAAACGAATAGCTTCTTCAATCGCATATTCATCATATGGATTAATAATAAATTCAGCACCATCAACGTTAATTGCTCCATTATCAAGCGTAATTTTTTCTTCTGTGTCAAATGTTCTTTTCATCAATACATAAATGTTCATTATGCTACCCCCGATTGAAATGTAGTTTATTGGTTTTTAAAGACAGGCTTTCTTTTTTCAACAAAAGCATGGATACCTTCTTGACCATCATGTGATTCAAAAGAAGCACCAAATAACTCCGCTTCTCGCAAAACACCATCTTGGAACTGACCACTGCGTGCATAAGTTAAAAGCTCTTGAATAAATCCGATAGAAACAGAACTTTTACTAGTAATTTTATTCACCATTTCCATCGTTTTTTCCTGCAATTGCTCATCCTCATAAGCAGCATTTACTAAGCCTAATGTTGCCGCCTCTTCACCAGTAATGACATCACTAGTTAATAGAAGCTCATTTGCTTTTGCAGCGCCTACTAAACGAGGTAAACGTTGTGATCCTGCAAAGCCTGGAATTAATCCTAGCGTTAATTCAGGCATGCCGAGCTTGGCTGATTTCGTAGCGACACGGATATGACATGCCATTGCTAGTTCGAGCCCACCGCCTAAGGCAGCACCGTGAATCGAAGCAATCACTGGCTTTTTAAATTTCTCAATACGATCAAAAACACGTTGTCCTAAGCTTGCTAACTCAGCAAATTGGCGACCGTTTTCAATCGTTGTAAATTCTTTAATATCCGCTCCAGCTGAGAAAAAGCGGCCTTCCCCTTGAATGACGATTGCTTTTACTTCATCATTTTTTTCTAAACAGTCAAATGCAGCACTTATTTCTTTTAATAACGATGATGATAGCGCATTTGCCGGAGGACTATTTAATAGCACCGTCGCTATGTAATTGTCCGTTTTTACAGATACTAAACTCAAACCGAGCACCCCTTTTAACTTTTATTCATTTTCATTCCGTAAATTAACATTTCATGAAGTGGCTTTGCTAACGCGACAAGATCATACTTTTGATTGTTGATAACCCAATTCGTTACCGTTTCATCGACACTACCAAAAATCATTTGTGAAGCAAGGCGAATGTCAATATCAGCCGAAACTGTATGCGCTTCCATTCCTTCGCGCAAAATGGCATGTAACAATAAAAAATACGGTTTTAGCACTTCAGCGATACTTTCACGGAGTCGTTTGTTTGCTTGACGAAGTTCAAGTTGTGTCACAATCGCCAAATGTTCACTTTTTGCTAAAAGCTGAAAGTGTGATTGAATTAACAAAAATAACTTCTGTTCCATTGATTTAATTTCCTTCAATTCCACTTCCATTTTTTTTATAAATTCACCCATTTTTTCTTGAAACAAAGAAATTAACAAATCGTCTTTATTCGCAAAGTAAAGATAAATTGTTCCATCCGCTACACCAGCTTGCTTCGCTATTTTTGAGACTTGCGCAGCATGGTAGCCATTCTCGGCAATGACAGTGACAGCAGCATCAATTATTTGATTATATTTTGGTCCTCTTTTCTTCATGATGATTAACTCCTTTAAGTGAATGACTATTCACTCAACCTAGTTTAAGTTTAGTATAGTACTAATTTTCTGTCAATTGGGAATGGTCTAAAAAGAGAAAAAACAGCTGCCAAAGACAGCTGTTAACTTTTTACTTTTTCCTCTTCTTCTTCGATGAGAACTCGTCGTAAAATTTTGCCAATTGTCGTTTTAGGCAGTTCATCTCTAAATTCATAAGCGCGTGGCACTTTGTAGGAAGCTAAATGTTTACGGCAGAAATTATTTAACTCTTCTTCTGTTACTGATTTCCCATCTTTTAGTACGAGAAAAGCTTTCACTGTTTCCCCGCGATATTCATCTTTAATCCCAACAACAGCAGCTTCTAAAATAGCGTCATGTTCATATAACACTTCTTCCACTTCGCGAGGATAAATATTATATCCACCTGCAATAATCATATCTTTTTTTCGATCGACAATATAAAAATAACCATCTTTATCGGCATATCCTAAATCTCCTGTTAACAACCAGTCACCATGAAAAACCTTTTCAGTCTCGTCTTTACGGTTCCAATACCCTTGCATGATTTGAGGACCTTTAACAGCAATTTCACCTATTGTTCCAGTTGGTACGGGTTCTTTCGTTTCTGGTGAAATGATTGCTGCAATTGTATCTGGCCACGGAATACCGACACTACCTTTTACCCGGTGCCCCCAAAGTAAATTAGCATGTGTTACTGGGGATGCTTCCGTTAAGCCATACCCTTCAACGAGCTTCCCACCAGTTACTTTTTCAAACTTATCTTGAACTTCCACAGGAAGCGGTGCTGATCCACTTAAACAAGCATTGATGGAGGAGATATCGTATTTCGAAATTTGTGGATGATTTAATAAGGCGATATATATGGTTGGTGCACCAGGAAAAATGGTCGGCTTTTGTTTGGCAATTGTTTTTAATGTTTCTGTCGGATCAAATTTCGCAAGCAAAATCATATGAGAATTCGCCATAACAGCAAAGTTCATGACAACTGTCATACCATATACATGGAAGAAAGGGAGAATTCCTAATATTTTCTCTTTCCCTTTTTTTAATTTATACATCCAACTTGACGCTTGTTGCGTGTTGGCAACTAAATTGTAATGCGTTAGCATTACTCCTTTAGGAAACCCTGTTGTACCTCCGGTGTATTGTAGTAGTGCTAAATCTTTTTTAGGATCTATATCTATCATGAATTCTTGTTTATCACCGGATTTTACTAGTTTTTTAAAGGCGTGAACACGAGAGGAATATTCGACATGGACGATTACACCGTATTCTTTTTTCTGCTTAATTGGGTAAAGCATATTTTTAGGGAACGGTAAGTAATCTTTAACACTCGTTACGATCACATGTTGGAGCGTTGTGTCTGCTTTTACTTTTTGGACACGCGGATATAAAAGGTCGAGGCAAATAATCGCTTTTGCTTGAGAGTCATTCATTTGATAGCGTAGTTCCCGTTCTACATAGGTTGGATTCGTTTGAACGACGATTCCGCCAATCATTAATATTGCGTAATAACTAATGACAGCTTGTGGACAGTTCGGTAGCATAATTGATACTCGGTCTCCTTTACCAAGCCCGAGTGAATGAAGTTCATTTGCAAACGCACAGGTTTGCTCGTACAACTGTTTGTAGGTCATGTTCGTACCGTAAAAAGTGATTGCTTTTGCATCAGGGTTTTCGCTTGCGGCTCTTTTTAGAAAATAGTGAAGCGGTTTTTCTTCATAATTTATACTTTTGGGAATTTCATCTGGATAGAAGGAAAGCCACGGTTTGTTTTCTGGATTCATCTTATTCCTCCTTAGACTTTGTTTGCTAATGTATATTCAACAAACATAGTCATCATGCGAGGATGCAGAAAATAAGCCTAATTTACTTGGAAAAGTTATTTACCTCTTTTTTTAATGAAGATAATTCCTACTGTTACTAAGATGGCAAAGCCAATAATAGAAAACCATTTTATTGCTGTGTTATCAGCAAATGCCTCTTCCATTTTCGATGCTGTATTTCCGGCAACTTCAGCAATACTAAACTGCTCCATTTCTCCTGTTAAATCTACCTTATCTGTAGGGACCTCTCCTGGTCCTAACTCAGAAAAGTCTTCTAAGGACTCTTTCCAAAGCGTTGTCCGGCTACAAATACCAGTACGTAACAACTTAGGATTATCATAGGATTCAAAAGCATAAACTAAATATTTGTCTCCTTCCTTAAAGCTAATTCCGCAATCACCACCACCCAAACCTGTTGTAATGATTACTTGCGTTGTCTTTTCCCCTTTCCATACCGTTTCCACCTCAAGCAGAACACTTTTATGTGGAGTGCCATTAAAAGGATTCTTTTCGATGACATTGCTAACAGTACCTACAAATACTGCTTCTGCTCTCTTATATTCCGTTTCTACTGGAGCCGGTTCAACACAAGAGCATGCGGAAGCACGAGTTGGAGAAAAGATACTTAGTGAAATGAATAAGATTAGTAACAGTTTTACTATTTTCATTTAATGTCCCCTTTTTTTTTATATGACGAACGTGATGTGAAAAAAGTTGCAAAAAAAGAAGACAACATTTGTCGTCTTCTTCCATTTCTATTCTTAAAAAAATAGTAAGTAAATAACTCCTGCCGCAAAAAATAAGAGGCAAAACGCGACTAATACTTTTGCCAACGTTTCCATCGTTGTCTCCCCTTTTCAATAACCCTTACTTTAACTCTACTACAGTAACTCCTAAGCCACCTTCACTTGCCGCCCCATAGCGGAAGTTACTCACTGATGAGTGGTTCTTCAAAAATGTTTGAACCCCATTGCGAAGTGCACCAGTTCCTTTTCCATGAATAATAGAAACTTGATGATAGCCGGCCACCAGCGCTTCATCAATGTATTTATCCACTCTTGAAAGTGCTTCTTCATAGCGTTCACCTCGAAGATCGAGTTCTGTTTTCACATGACTTTCGTTTCCTTTTATTGTAGCAACTGTTCTTGTTGGTGTCGGCGTCTTTGCTTCGAGAAGCTGCAATTGGTCACTTTTCACTGTCATTTTCATAATGCCTATTTGTACTAAATATTCTGTTTCACTCGCTTTGTTAACAACGTGACCTTTTTGCCCAAACGTTAACACTTTCACTTCGTCTCCGGGTTTAAAGGATACTTGCTTTTTCACTTTGACCTTTTTCTTCTTTTTATCTACAAGTGTCGGTTTTACTTGCTCGAGCTTTTTCTTCTGTTCAATTAGTTCGTGCTCTTTAATTTCAGCTTGATGCTGCTTTTTCACACGTTTTAATTCTTTAATAATAGCATCTGCTTCACTTTTAGCTTTTTCAACGGCATCACGCGCTTCTTGCTCTGCTTTTTCTAAAATTTCTTCTTTTTCGGCAAGAAGTTCATTATATTTTTGTTCTAGTTCTTCTTTTAACTTTTCAGAATGCTCTCTTGTCTGAATTGCATCATTCATTTCTTGCTCTGCTCGTTTTTGACTTTCTTCAAGTGAAGCAATCATATTTTCTACTTTATTACCTTCTGTGCTTATTTGCCCTCTTGCCCGGGTAATAATGTCATCAGTTAGTCCTAATCGTTTCGAAATTTCAAATGCGTTACTTCGACCTGGCACTCCGACTAATAGGCGATAGGTCGGGCGCAGTGTCTCAACATCAAATTCAACACTAGCATTAATTACTTTCTTGCGGTTATAAGCATATGCTTTCAATTCACTATAATGCGTTGTTGCGACCGTTCGTGCCCCGCGGCCAATTACTTCATCAAGAATGGAAATGGCAAGTGCCGCTCCTTCTTGCGGGTCTGTTCCTGCACCTAATTCATCAAATAAAATTAAGCTATTAGCATCGAAGTCTTTTAAAATTTGAATAATATTTGTCATATGTGATGAAAACGTACTTAAGCTTTGTTCAATTGATTGCTCATCACCGATATCTGCATACACCGATTGGAAAATGGCCATTTCCGACTCATCTTCTGCTGGAATTTGCAAACCAGATTGTGTCATTAACGTTAGTAAGCCAATTGTCTTTAACGTTACTGTTTTTCCTCCCGTATTCGGCCCTGTGATAACGATGGCTGTAAAGTCATCACCGAGTTCGACATCAAGAGGAACTACTTCATCAGTTGAGATGAGTGGGTGACGTGCTTTTTTTAAGCGAATATATCCTGCTTCATTTAGCTTTGGTCTAGAGCCTTTCAAATGATTACTATATTTCGCTTTTGCAAACATAAAATCGATTTCTGCTAAAATAGCTAGGTTACTTACGAGCTCTTCTCCATGTTCAGCAACTAAGATCGTAAGCTCTTTTAAAATTTTATCGATTTCACGCTGTTCCTTCATTTTTGCATTTTGCAGTTCATTATTGGCGGCAACTACTGCTTGTGGCTCAATAAATAATGTTGCACCTGAACTTGATTGATCATGGACAGTACCACCGAATGCTTGACGGTATTCTTGTTTTACAGGAACAACGTATCGGTCATTTCTTATCGTAACTAATGTATCTGACAGCATTTTTGACTTTGAGCGAAGTAATGAGTCGAGCTTTTCACGAATTCGCGCTTCTAGGCTTCTCTTTTGCGAACGAATTGTCCGTAACGTTTGACTGGCGTGATCATAGATTGAGCCATTATCATCAATTGTTCGTTCTATTTCTTCTTCAACATTAACGCAAAGAGCAATTTGCTCTGCGTAATTTTCAAGTGTTGGCACTTCAATCTCGTCAGCCACCATAGCCTCGATAAATTTCTTCAACCTTCTGCCAGCATGGACAGTACTTGCGACATCCATTAATTCCTCTATATTTAAAACTCCGCCAATTTCAGCTCTCTTCACGCTACTACGGATATTGCGAATTCCACCTAAAGGAACATTACCTTTTAACCGCAAAACTTTTACTGCTTCATCTGTCTGAAGTTGTCTCTCTTCTACCTCTGACAGGATAAGTGATGGTAGTAACTTTTCCGCTTTTTCTTTTCCAAGTGAGGAAGATGCAAACGTAATCAGCTTTTGGATAATTTTATTGAACTCTAATGTTTTATATACTCGTTGTTGCAATTGTTATCCCCCTCAATCATTTCTCTTTAAAAATGATAGTAATTTCTCTTCATCCCATGTATTCATAACAGAACTCTTTGATAGAAGAGCCTTCTTCGCGTAACTTACGCCAATTTCCATATCTTCTAACATATCGAGATGATGGGCATCTGTATTAATTGCTAAAATAACTCCAGCCTCTTCAGCTTTCATTAGCCATTCTGTCGCCAAATCTAAACGATTCGGATTCGCATTTAATTCAAGCGCAGTGTTCGTTTCTTTAGCCAATTGTATTAGTTTATTTAAATCTACGTCATAGCCATCTCTTCGACCTATAATTCGACCAGTCGGGTGTGCAATTAAATCTACGTGTGGGTTGCGTAATGCAGTTTCAAGTCGTTTCATAATCGTTTCTTGATTTTGTGAAAAAGATGAATGTATAGAGGCAATAACAAAGTCCAACTCCTCAAGTATTTCATCTTCATAATCGAGTGTGCCATCTGGTAAAATATCCATCTCTATGCCAGCTAAAATCGTTATGTCACTGAACTTTTCGCGGACACGCTCAATCTCTTTTCGTTGCTCAAGCAAACGTTCTACAGTCAGACCATTAGCAACACGTAAAAACTGTGAATGATCGGTAATTGCCACAAATTTATAGCCTTTACTTCTAGCACGTTCCACCATTTCTTCAATCGTATGTGCACCGTCGCTCCAAGTCGAGTGCATATGTAAATCACCTTGTATATCAGTAAGGGATATGATATCGTTCATCCGCTCTTCTAATTCCGTTTCTTTGCCACTTTCTCTAGCTTCTGGCGGAATGTATGGTAAATTAAAGTGGTTAAAAAATTGCGCTTCACTTTCAAATGTTAATACTTCACCTGTTTCAACATTTTCAACGCCGTACTCACTAATCTTTTCTCCACGTTGTTTAGCTATTTGTCTAAGTTTTACATTGTGATCTTTACTACCTGTAAAGTGGTGTAAAGTCGTGACAAACTCCACCGGCTTAACAATTCGAAAATCTACTGAAATGTCATAATCGTATTCCAATTCAACCGAAACTTTCGTATCCCCACTTGCGATGACATTTTTGATATGTGGCAATGTTAATAATTGTTCTTTCACTACTGCTGGTTTTTCAGAAGCGATAATAAAGTCTAAATCTTTCACAGTTTCTCGCATTCTGCGAAGGCTTCCTGCACGTGAAAATTTCACAACTTCATCCATTGTTTTCAGTTTCGCTTCAATTTCTATTGCAATCGGCAAAACGAATGAAAGTGGTAAGCGTTCTGGTCTTATTCCTAAAGATGCTAATCCTTCAAGAATTTTCTCTTCCGTTTTTGCACCAAACCCTGCTAGCTTTTGCACTTTTTCTTGCTCACAAGCTTCTTTCAATGAAGCTATATCAGTTATGTTTAATTCTTTATATAGCTTTGCAATTTTTTTACCGCCAAGCCCAGGAAGTTTTTTCAATTGTAAAAGACCTTCCGGAACTTCTTCCTTTAAAGTCTCTAGTACTTCTGTTTTCCCTGTTTCAATCAGCTCATTAATTACTCCAGCTGTTCCTTTTCCAATTCCACTTATTTTAGCTACATCTTCAATTTCAGATATGCTTCTTAAGTCCCCTTCAAGTGCAGCTGCGGCTTTTCTATATGCTGATGTTTTAAACGGATTTTCCCCTTTAATCTCTAAGTAAAAAGCAATAAGCTCTAACGTTTTAATAATATCTTTTTTATTCATCGTAATACCTCCTCATCCAAGTCGAAACAAATCAGTTACTCATATTATAAATTTCATTTGACTGAATGTAAAAAAACTCCTCCGATTGGAGAAGTTTTTCTGCTTACTTTTTAAAGTGGTCCATATGCTCGACCCATAGTTCTTTAATTTGATCAGAAAAAATAGGTGTATGCTCGACAATAAATCCAGCAATTGCTGACCCTGTCAATTGATTTTGAACCATTTCTATTGGTAATAATGCCCCAACATAAAGAACAAAAAAGACAATTAAGTAAACTTCCACAAATCCAAGTACGCCACCTAAAGAGCGATTAACTTGGTTTAACAGTGGTAAATCTGCTAAAAAGTCTAGCATGGAAGCTATGATTTGCAAGACGATTTTTGTACCGAAAAATAACCCAGCAAAAGCAATACCATTATAATAAACTTCTTCTAAATTAAATGATTCTAGTAACATACTAATTTGGCCAGTTGTTGAAAACTGTGGATAAGGTACAAGTAAATCTATTTTCCCTGCTAAACTCTCGTAATTAAAATAAGCGACGATAAATGCAATAATAAAACCTGTTAAATGAACAACTTGTAAAATTAGTCCTCTACGTAACCCAATAAAAAATCCTGCAATTAAGGTAATAAATAAAATTAAATCAAGCATAGTTTTCTCTTTCCTTTTCACTATTTTTCTGTTGAAGTCGCTCATATTCATCTTTTAGTTTCAGATAATCATTTGCGATGTTTACCGCTGTTAAGACAGCTAATGTCTTCGTATCTATGTAGGTGTTTTTCGTTTGGATGGAACGCATTTTTGAATCGACTAGCTCTGCAACCGCCTTAACGTGATAGCTATTTTCACTGCCAACAATTGTATATTGATGACCGTATATATCAACGACGGTACGCTTTTTTTCGTCTTTACTATCCATTAATGCTATCCCTCCCCCTACATAGCGTATATACTCTTTTTAATTTTAACATGAATAGTTGTCTATTGAAAAGATGAGGAATTCCTCATCTTGGAAAAATTCGTTATACTAGAAAGAAATAATTCATATTTCATGATGGGAGACGAACAATGGCGAACTCCGTAATTACAGTAAATGCAATCACAATTGAAAAAATGAAAGACCATTATAAACCATACTTAACAGGCAAAACTCCACAAGGGGCTGTCTTTGCAGCAAAAGTTGATGGATGTTCGATCACTGCCTATAAATCTGGAAAAGTACTATTTCAAGGAAAAGAAGCTGAAAGCGAGTCTGGGATATGGGGAATTAGCAATCCAAAAGATAAAAAGAAAGTATCAACTAAAAAAGTACATAACTTTGCGCCACCTAAAAATATTGGCACAATGTCAATTATCGGCTCTGATGAAGTTGGGACTGGTGATTATTTCGGACCAATCACAGTTGTTGCAAGCTATGTAAGTTCTGATCACATTCCGACTCTCCAAGCACTAGGAGTAAAAGACTCAAAAAATTTAACTGATCCGCAAATTATTGAAATAGCAAAAATATTAATTAAGACAATCCCTTATAGTTTATTAACATTACATAACCCTAAGTACAATGAATTGCAAAAGAAAGGCTATTCGCAAGGGAAAATGAAAGCTCTTCTTCATAATCAGGCTATTAATCACTTGTTACGAAAGATTGAAGGACAAAAGCTCGATGGCATATTAATTGATCAGTTTGCCGAACCGGGAGTGTATTTTAACTATTTAAAAGCAGAGAAAAGTGTAATGAAGGAAAATGTTTACCTTGCGACAAAAGCTGAAGGCATTCACTTATCTGTTGCCTCTTCCTCCATCATTGCACGATACGCTTTTTTAAAGGAAATGGATGAATTAAGTACAAAAGCAGGATTTACGATTCCAAAAGGTGCAGGAAGCCATGTTGATAACGCTGCGGCGAAGTTAATTAAGCAGCAAGGTGCGGAAGCATTGTGGACATTTACAAAACATCACTTTGCGAATACAGAGAAAGCGAAGAAAATTGCTGAGAAGATATAAAAATTAAAAGGATCCAGCCATTTTTTTATGACTGGATTCTTTTTTCAAGACTATTAATTTTTGTATCATGCTTTCCTGTTTTCTCACTTAAATAATCAATATCATATGTTAAACTATCAACTTTTTTATTAATTAAGTTAAGAGTTGCTTTAATATCTTCTTGCTGGTTTTTTTCTATATTATTAAGTCGGTGTATAACTTCTTCTAACTTCTTATCAACTACATTAAATTTCTTATCTACTACAGTAAACTTCTTATCAACTTCATTAAACCTCTTATCAACTTCATTAAACCTCTTATTAACTTCATTAAACCTCTTATTAACTTCATTAAACCTCTTATCAACTTCATTAAACCTATGTTCGAATTTCTTATCGAGTTGATCCATTTTCTTATCAAAATTATCAAATTTCATATCGACTTTATCAAATCGGTCTAAAATAGCTTTTAATATTTCATTATTTTCCATTAGAAGCGCCCCTTTTTGATAATAGTTTGATAGTTTTATTATACCACAATATATTTTTTCTTAAACTTACTACTTCCCCCTGCAAGTTGTACACGTAGAAATATTCTTAGCCGTTTAAGTTCATGCTGATGAGTTTGTTGTCTTAAATGTAGTAAATTCATTTCACAAAAGCTATTGTTTAGGACTTATGATGGAGTCGATCTTGGAAAAAATACAGGTCATTTGTGTATTGAATTAAAGTTTTTTTACAGAAAAAATGTACCCTCCAAGTAAACGTTTTATCGTCTACTTTAAAGGGTACACTTTGGGATCATTTAATAAAATTATCCTCTTAAAGTTGCTCCTGCTTTTTCTGCTAAAGCATCAAGAACTATTTGGTGTGCTTTTGTTACTTCTTCCTCTGTTAACGTCTGTTCATCATTGTAATAGCGAAGGGAGAATGCTAGTGACTTTTTACCAGCTTCCATATGCTCTCCTTGGTATACATCAAATAAGTGAACATCTTTCAGAAGTTCTCCGCCTGCTTCTTTTATAACAGACTGAAGCGTTCCAGCTTGAACTGTTTCCTCAACAACTAAAGCGATATCTCTCGTCATTGAAGGGTAGCGTGGTAATTTATCATAAGCTAGTGCTTCTACGTTAATTGATATTAAAGCATCAACATCTAATTCAAATACATATGTTTCACTAATTTCATAAGCTTTTTCTTCTGTCGGGTGTACTTGACCAATACATCCGATGAATGTGTCGTTGATATAGATAGAAGCTGTACGACCAGGATGTAATCCTTCACGCTCATCTTGTTTAAATGTTACAGTATCCGCATCAATTCCTAGCTTAGCGAACAACCCTTCTAATAGTCCCTTAGCAACGAAGAAGTCTGCTGCTTTCTTTTCCCCTTGCCACTTGTTTTCATGCCAGTTCCCAGAGATTGCACCTGCTAAGCGCTCTTTTTCTTCTGGTAAGTTTTCAAGGTTTTCTTCTTTCGTTAAGAACACTTTGCCAATCTCATAAATAGCAACATCTTCCATTTGGCGACTTTGGTTATAATGAACAACCTCTAAAAGATGCGGGATTAAGCTCGTACGTAATTGACTACGTTCTTCACTCATTGGCATTTTTAATGTAACAGGGTAAAGTCCTTCATTGTTAAATGCGTATTGTAATGACTTTTCTGAGCTAGTTAATGCATATGTTTTCGCTTGGTACATTCCTGCACCTTCCATAAAGCGACGCATCATTCTACGCTTATATTGATATTCTGTTAACGTTCCTGGAGTAGAAGCTCCTACCGGTAATGTTGTTGGAATTTCGTCATAACCGAATAGACGTGCAACTTCTTCAATTAAATCTTCAGAAATTGTAATGTCCCAACGTCTTGTCGGTACTTCTACTGTAAAGTTACCTGCTTCTTCTTTGTAAGCAAATTGAAGGCGAGTGAAAATCGCGCCAACTTCATCACTAGTTAATGATGTTCCTAAAACAGCGTTAATGCGATCTGCCGTGACAGAAACTGTAGTCGCTTCCGTGTTAACTTCGCCAGCTTCAACTACACCTTCCAAAACTGTTCCACCAGCAAGTTCTGCCATTAATGCTGCCGCGCGGTCACATGCTGCTTTGACACGTTTTGGATCAATTCCTTTTTCAAAACGGCTACTAGCTTCACTGCGCAAGCCTAAATCTTTTGATGCTTGACGAACTGTTTGAGCATCAAAGTATGCTGCTTCAATTAATACCGTTGTCGTGTCATCTTGCACTTCAGAAGTTGCTCCACCCATCACACCAGCAACGGCAATTGGCTCTTTACCGTTCGTAATTACTAGGTGGTGGTCGTTTAACTTACGAGTTGCATCATCAAGTGTTACAATTTCTTCATCTTGCTTAGCAAGGCGGACAACTATTTCTTTAGAACCGATACGGTCATAATCGAATCCGTGTAGAGGCGTGCCATATTCTAATAACATGTAGTTTGTAATATCAACAATATTGCTGATCGGGCGAATCCCAGCTGCCATTAAGCGCGTTTGCATCCATAAAGGTGATGGACCAACTTTTACGTCTTTAACAATTCTTGCAGCGTAGTATGGATTTTCTTTTTTTGCATCAATCGATACAGAAATGTAATCGCTCGTTTTTTCAGCTGCTTCTGTTATTTCTGGCTGAGGCGTTTTCACGTCTTTTCCTAAAATTGCTGCAACTTCATAAGCGACACCTAACATACTTAAGCAGTCAGCACGGTTTGGTGTTAAACCAAGTTCTAAGACATGATCATGTAAGTTTAAGTATTCTAAAGCATCTTGCCCAGGTGTTACTGCTGTAGGAAAGACGAAAATTCCTTCGCTATATGTTTTTGCAACTAACTTGCTATCAATTCCAAGCTCTGATAACGAACAAATCATTCCGTGTGATGCTTCACCGCGAAGTTTTGCTTTTTTAATTTTGAAATTTCCTGGTAAGACTGCGCCGACTTTTGCAACAGCAACCGTTTGTCCTTGTGCTACATTTGGTGCACCACAAACGATTTGTACTAATTCTTCTTCTCCGATATCGACTTTCGTTACACGAAGTTTATCGGCATTCGGATGTTGCCCACATTCCACAACATGACCAACGACAACGCCAGAAATGCCTTTGTTTAACGTTTCGACACCTTCAACTTCAATACCACTTTTCGTAATTAAGTCTGCTAATTTTTCTGCAGAAATATCATTTATATCAACATATTCTTTTAACCAATTATAAGAAACAAACATTGAACTCTCCCTTTCTACACTCGTCCGAATTGTTTTAAAAATCTAGTATCATTCGTATAGAAATGACGAATGTCATCTACACCGTATTTCAGCATCGCAATACGTTCAGCACCCATTCCGAAAGCGAATCCAGTATACTTTTTCGAATCGAAACCAGCCATTTCAAGTACATTCGGATGTACCATTCCAGCTCCTAAAATTTCAATCCAGCCAGTTTTTTTACAAACATTACAGCCAGATCCACCGCACATCATACATGAAATATCAACTTCGACAGATGGCTCTGTGAATGGGAAGAAGCTAGGACGAAGACGAATGTCACGCTCTTCTCCGAACATTTTTTTCGCAAATGTTTCTAAAATTCCTTTTAAGTCACTCATGCGAACATTTTCATCAACAAGTAGTCCTTCAATTTGCATGAATTGGTGTGAGTGTGTTGCATCATCACTATCGCGACGGTATACACTACCAGGGCAAATAATTTTCACAGGACCTTTGCCTTCATGCTTACCCATCGTACGTGCTTGTACTGGTGATGTATGCGTACGAAGTAAAATGTCCTCAGTAATATAGAAAGAGTCTTGCATGTCTCGTGCTGGATGTCCTTTTGGTAAATTTAACGCTTCGAAGTTATAGTAATCTTGTTCTACTTCAGGACCTTCAGCAATCGTAAAGCCCATTCCTAAAAACAAGTCTTCAATTTCCTCAACGACAGCTGTTAATGGATGATGGTTTCCAGTGTTTACTTTACGTCCTGGAAGCGTGACATCAATTGTTTCTTCGCGAAGTTTTGCTTCGACTTCTGCCTGCTCAAATTTAGCGACCATTTCATCTAGCTTCGCTGTAATTTCAGCACGGACAACGTTTACAATTTGACCAACGACAGGGCGTTCTTCAGCAGATAATTTTCCCATGCCACGCATTACTTCTGTAATTGGACCTTTTTTTCCTAAATAGGCAACTTTAATATCTTGTAATTCCTTTAGATTTGCAGCTGCTTCAACCTTTTCAATTGCTTCAAGCTTTAATTGTTCCAGGCGTTCTTTCATTTTTTTCCCTCCAAAAATCTTTGTAAAGTAAACTTGCCGATTGCCAAGCCTTTTGTGTAGGCAGAGGCATAGTTGCACTTACACTTAGTACGTAAACTTTTTTGCATCTTCGTAAATCTTCAGTGCTAAAAAGTTATACTATTTAAACGTGTAAAATAAAAAAAATCCTCACTCCCGCAAAGGGACGAAGATTCCGTGGTACCACCCTAATTAACGATATAAAAATATACAATATCGCTCACTCAAGTTTTATAACGGTAATGAAACCGGTTCACCTTTAGTTGTAATTAGCAACGTCCAAGTGACAGCTCCAGAGTGAATTCAACTACATCATCCATAAGAATGCTTTCAGTCTTTGGCATTCTCTCCCTTGATGGTGAGCGGTAATTTACTACTCTCTTTCATAGCTTTTCCATATAGAATTAATTTCCTCTATTATACGCAAAACTCTTTAGAATGTGCAACTATCCTCGTAAATAATATAATAAAATTCCTGCAGCAAGAGATACATTTAATGATTCAGCCTTACCATAGATTGGTACATATAAGTTTTTATCTGTTTGCGAAAGTAAAGAAGCGTCAACTCCGCTACCTTCATTACCTACAATTAAAGCAAAGCCTCGTTCTGGATTGCTATCCATTTCTTGATAAGGAACTCCACCTTCAAGTGCTGTACCGTATACTGGGACACTATCTTCCTTGAACGTATTTAACCAAGTCGTAAGTTCAGCTGTAACTACTGGAATGTGAAAAAGTGAGCCTTGTGTCGCGCGAATTGTTTTTGCGTTATAAATATCTGCACAACCAGGGCTTAATAAAACACCATCTAATCCAGCCGCATCTGCAGTGCGAATCATTGTGCCAACATTACCTGGATCTTGAATGCGATCAAGTAATAACCATTTTTGCCCACGACCACTTGAGATATCTTTTGTTTCTTGCTTTTTACAAACAGCGATAATACCTTGAGGTGTTTCTGTTTCACTAATTGCTCTCATTACTTGATTTGAAACATATGTCATTGACACATTAGAGAAATCTAGTGCACGTGGTAAGTTTGCATCCTGGTCGACAATGATTGTCGTAATTTCCACATCACTTTTTAACGCTTCTTCAACAAGGTGAAAACCTTCTACTAAAAACGTATTTGTTTTTTCACGCTCTTTTTTCGTATGTAACTTCTTCCACTTTTTAACGGAAGGGTTTTGAAGTGAATCGATCATCTTCATCATTATTTTTCCTTCTTTCTCATTGATACATATTTTTTCACTCTTTAGAGAAAACTACCAAATAGGTTTTACTATGACTATAAAGAGGTGATGGTGATGAACTTAAATTTAAGAAATGCTATTATAACAAATGTTACTGGCAATTCTCAAGACCAGCTAAAAGACACAATTGTTGATGCAATTCAAAGTAAAGAGGAAAAGATGCTTCCAGGTCTTGGTGTTTTATTTGAAGTAATATGGCAAAATTCTGATCAAAGTACGCAACAAGAGTTATTGGAAACACTTGAGCAAGGACTTAAATAAGCAATACTATTAGAAAAACCAAAGCCAGCGGGAGATCCGCTGGCTTTGTTCTATTTATTGTCTAGTTCACTTTTCTTAGTTAAAAGTAATTTCTTTTACTGTATCAGCATCTAATCGTTTAATTACTTCTACAATTAATTTAACTGCATTTTCGAAATCGTCACGGTGAATCATCGCTGCATTTGAATGAATGTAGCGTGATGCTACAGTAATAGAAAGAGCCGGTACACCATTCGCTGTAATATGGATTGCCCCAGAATCTGTTCCACCAGCTGCAATTGAATCAAATTGGTAAGGGATTCCCTTTTCATCAGCAACATCTGTTACGAAGTCGCGTAGTCCTTTATGAGAAACCATTGAAGCATCATAAAGAATAATTTGCGGACCTTCCCCCATTTTACTAGCTGCATCTTTGCTTGACACTCCTGGTGTATCACCAGCAATACCTACATCTACTGCAAATCCAATATCTGGTTTAATAAAGTTCGTAGCAGTTTTAGCACCACGTAAACCAACTTCTTCTTGAACAGTTCCTACACCGTAAACGATATTAGGATGCTTTTCACCTTCTAATTGACGTAACACATCGATTGCAATTGCACAACCGATACGGTTATCCCAAGCTTTAGCAAGGAGCATTTTGTCATTATTCATTACTGTGAATTCAAAGTAAGGAACAACAGAATCCCCTGGTTTAACACCAAATTCCATTGCTTCTTCACGACTTGAAGCACCGATATCAATGAACATATCTTTAATATCTACTGGTTTCTTTCTCGCTTCAGGAGGAAGGATATGAGGTGGTTTTGAACCGATAATACCAGTTATATCACCTTTTTTCGTCATCACTGTCACTCGTTGCGCCAGCATTACTTGTGACCACCAACCACCAACCGTTTGGAAGCGTAAAAATCCTTTATCGTCGATTTGAGTAACCATAAATCCAACTTCATCAAGGTGACCTGCTACCATGATTTTCGGACCATTCTCATCTCCAACTTTTTTAGCAATTAAGCTTCCTAAGTTATCTGTAACCACTTCATCAGCAAATGGTTCTATGTATTTTTTCATTACTTCTCTAGGCTCACGTTCATTTCCAGGAATCCCTTTTGCATCGGTTAATTCCTTTAACATTTGTAAAGTTGCATCTAGTTTACTCATTGTTAAAAATACCCTCCCAATCGGACTATTACTTCCATTATACAGATTTCTTTTAGAGATAACAATTTTTAATCAGTATCCGGTACGTTGACGTACTATATTCACTTTATTTTTCTCTATGTATGCCCCTATTATTTCTTCGTTGGAAAATGTTAGTTTTTGTCCAATAATAAGGAAATTTTCAAAAAGATTTATGTAATTGCTCTTCGTTTTTTCTTTATCAAACTTTGCAAGGGTTTCATAAAGGGTGTTAAATAAGGATGTAAGGCTAACATCATTCCTCTGTTGTTGTTCTGATAGTTGTTCTACTTCATAAGAAAAAGTTAACCCTAATGATAAAATAAAGTGTAGTCCATCAACATATTCTTCTAAAATTTTCTCACGATCACTTGCTGGCTTAGTGCTCCAAAATTTAAAACATCTCGTTTCATTCGCTAATTCTCCAATTTCGACATAAAGAGCTAAAATCCTCTCTTGAATTAACTTTTTATTTTCTAAACCGTGTTGTTTTTCAATTTTTTCATCTAAAGACTTTTGCATCGCATATAATTCAGTAAAATTAAGCATTGCTTTTCCCCTTTATATTAGATGCATTTATTATAACAAAATGATTTCCAAAAAAACAAAAAACCACCCTGCAATAGGATGGTCAAAATAATTATTTTAAGTTTTCTTTAGCTTTAGCAGCTAAATCAGCAAATGCTTTTTCGTCATTTACAGCTAATTCAGCAAGCATTTTACGGTTAATGTTAATTTCAGCTAACTTTAAACCGTGCATTAAACGGCTGTAAGAAAGACCATTGATACGAGCTGCTGCGTTAATACGAGCAATCCATAACTTACGGAAGTCGCGTTTCTTTTGACGACGATCGCGATAAGCGTAAGTTAAACCTTTCATTACTTGTTGCTTAGCAGTTCTAAATAATCTATGTTTTGAACCAACATAACCTTTAGCTAATTTTAATACCTTTTTACGACGTGAACGAGCTACAGTACCGCCTTTTACTCTTGGCATTTAGTTTCCCTCCTAGTACTTCTATGATTGAATTATTTCATGTTTGTTAATTGCTCACGGATACGCTTGTAATCACCAGAGCTAACTACTGCAGATTTACGTAATTTACGTTTAACCTTCGTAGACTTGTTTGCGAATAAATGACTTGTATACGCATGAGAACGTTTTAATTTACCGCTTCCTGTTTTCTTAAAACGCTTAGCTGAACCACGATGAGTTTTCATTTTAGGCATGGATAGTTCCTCCTTAGATCAATTACTTTTCGTTTACTGGCGCTAAAATTAAGAACATGCTGCGCCCTTCCATTTTAGGCTTCGTTTCAATGGTAGAGAGGTCTTCACACTCTTTAGCAAGACGTTCTAGAACGTCTTTTCCAATTTTAGAGTGAGTAATGGCACGTCCGCGGAAACGAATACTCGCTTTCACTTTGTCACCTTTGCTTAAGAATTTACGTGCATTACGAAGCTTCGTATTAAAGTCATGCTCTTCAATCGTAGGACTTAATCGCACTTCTTTTAAGTTGATAATCTTTTGATTCTTACGAGCTTCTTTTTCTTTCTTTTGCTGTTCAAAACGGAATTTTCCGTAGTCCATAATACGGCATACAGGTGGTTTAGCATTTGGTGCTACCGCAACTAAATCTAAATTCGCATTTGCTGCAATTTCAAGAGCTTCGTTCTTCGTTTTAATTCCAAGCTGCTCACCATTTACATCAATGAGTCGGACTTCGCGAGCACGAATTCCCTCATTTACGTTCATGTCTTTACTAATATTGAGTCACCTCCAAGTGATATAAAAGAAATAGTTGTTTTCGAAAGCAAAGCATTAAAAAAAGCGTCGGTACATACTGCACCCACACTAAAGTCCTAATCTGACTATTAAATGATTAGTTCATCTACCACTCAACTGCAAATATGCGTTGACGAGGTGAGAAGCGGGTGCTTCTACTTTCAATATACAAACTATTTAATTACCTAAGAAATATATCATAAGTCAAACCCAACTGTCAAGCACGGTTTGCTTTATTAATCTTTATCACGCAATTAATAATACATAAATAACAGTTGTATTGCAAGAGATATTTTTCACTAGATAAAAGAGGCGGGGGCACAAGTGCCTGGCTCCTCATTGCACTCTCTACATGTACGCACTAATTAATCTTGTGTATACAAAAGATTGTAGCGTGAGGTGCCTGGCTCCTTGTTTTGTCCCAGCCTCTTTCTCAATCATTTATTTAATTTTTGTTACCTCTTCTACAATAGATGCTACGAATTCATCTAATGCATGTGAAGTTGATTTTTGCTCACCATACTTACGCACATTAACTGCATTACTATCTTTTTCTTGATCCCCTAGTACTAACATGTAAGGAATTTTTTGCATTTGCGCTTCACGGATTTTATAGCCAAGCTTTTCTTCTCGCTCATCTAATTCAACACGTATTCCTTTTGATTGCAATGTTTCTAATACATGTTTCGCATAATCTAAATGTACATCATTTGAAACTGGGATTACTTTCACTTGTACTGGAGCAAGCCATGTAGGGAATGCACCTTTGTATTCTTCGATTAAGTAGGCAACAAAACGTTCCATTGTTGAAACTACACCGCGGTGAATTACTACTGGACGATGATGGTTACCATCTTCACCGATGTAAGTTAAGTCAAAACGCTCTGGTAATAAGAAATCAAGTTGCACAGTTGATAAAGTTTCATCTTTCCCTAATGCTGTTTTAACCATCACATCTAGCTTAGGACCATAGAATGCCGCTTCACCTTCAGCTTCAACATAATCTAATTGAAGTTCATCCATCGCACCTTTTAACATTGCTTGAGCTTTATTCCACATTTCGTCATCATTGAAGTACTTTTCAGTATCTTCTGGATCGCGATAAGAAAGGCGGAAGTAGAAGTCTGTAATTCCAAAGTCTTTATATACTTCTTGAATTAACCGAACAACTCGGACAAACTCATCTTGAATTTGATCATGACGGGCAAAGATGTGCGCGTCATTTAAAGTCATTCCTCGAACGCGTTGTAAGCCTGATAACGCACCAGACATTTCATAACGGTGCATTTGCCCTAATTCAGCAATTCGAACTGGTAAGTTACGGTAGCTATATAAGTTGTTTTTGTAAACCATCATATGGTGTGGACAGTTCATCGGACGAAGAACTAAGTCTTCATTGTCCATTCCCATTGCCGGGAACATATCTTCTTGATAGTGATCCCAATGTCCTGACGTTTTGTATAGCTCTACACTTCCTAAAATCGGAGTGTACACGTGGCTATAGCCTAGTCGCTCTTCTTTATCGACAATGTAGCGTTCAATGACGCGACGTATTGTTGCTCCTTTTGGTAGCCATAAAGGTAATCCTTGGCCAACTTTTTGTGATACTGTGAACAAATCTAACTCTTTACCTAGCTTACGGTGATCACGCTCTTTTGCTTCTTCTAATAAACGTAAATGGTTTTCAAGCTCTGCTGGTTTAAAGAAAGCTGTCCCATAAATACGTTGAAGCATTTTATTTTTGCTATCACCGCGCCAGTATGCACCTGATAAACTCATTAACTTAAATACTTTAATTTTTGAAGTTTGCGGAATATGAGGTCCGCGACATAGATCTGAAAACTCACCTTGCTCATAAATAGTAATTGTTTCATCTTCTGGAATAGCACTTAATAATTCAATTTTTAAAGGGTCTTCTAATTTTTCATACATTTCTAACGCTTCATTGCGTGATACTTCTTTACGAACAACCTCAATGTTTTCATCGATAATTCGCTTCATTTCCTTTTCAATTTTCGGGAAATCTTCTTCTGTTAAGCGGTGTTCCATGTCGATGTCATAGTAAAAACCACTATCAATAACTGGTCCGACACCAAGATTAATTTTTTCATCTTTAAAGACACGCTTTAATGCTTGTGCCATTAAGTGAGCTGAACTGTGGCGGATGATTTCTAAACCATCTTCAGTTTCAGGCATAACAATTTCAATTTTTCCGTCTTCGTTAATTGGACGACGTAAATCAATCATTTCTCCATTTAATTTTCCAGCTAACGCTTTTTTACGAAGGCCTGGGCTGATGGAAGCTGCTACATCTTCCGTTGTTGTTCCACGATCAAATTCCTTTATCGCACCGTCTGGAAACGTTAATTTAATCATTTCTGACATTTTCCTCACTCCAATTCTATTTTTGAAAATAAAAAAAACACTACATCCCTAGGAAAAGGGACGAGTGTTATTCGCGGTTCCACCCTTGTTTCTAACGCACGACAAATAGGCGTGGTTAGCTCAAGAAAAGGGATAACGGTATTTAGCCGTCAGCAGATACTATACGTTCCCTGCTGAAGTTCAGAGGTGGTAAGATACTTTTTCGTGTTTAGGAAACTTTCAGCCGGTGATTTCCCTCTCTAAAAAACCGTAAAAAGAACTCATGTCCTCATCATTACTAGTGAATTATAATTGTTATTTGGTATTATATATGTCTCATTTCGCATTTGCAAGGGGCAAAACGGAAAAAATTTCATTTTGCATAGAAAATAGATTAAATCCTTCAATCCAATTAATTTTGAATAACGAAGTCTTTATCAACTTTTTCTGCTTCCTCAAAGACACGTAATGTATTATATTTCGTATCTCGCTGTGCTGGAACTTTCCCAGCCTCACGAATTAATTGTAGTATTAGGTTCGTGTTTACTTTATGTGTCGTTCCTGCTGCTGATACTACGTTCTCTTCCATCATTGTGCTTCCGAAGTCATTACATCCATATGATAATGATTGCTTTCCTACTTCTGGCCCCATTGTTACCCAAGAAGATTGGAAGTTCGGAATATTATCAAGGAAAATACGAGAGATCGCTAAGTTTTTCAAATAGCCTCTTGGCGTAATTTTCTCGCCTTTCATGTTCGTGTTATCTGGTTGGAATGTCCATGAAATAAACGCTAAGAAACATTCTGTCTCATCTTGCGCATCACGTACGCGCTGTAAATGCAATGCACGCTCTTCAATCGTTTCGCCAAGTCCAATAACCATTGTTGCAGTGCCGTGCATACCGACTTTTTTCGCCGTCTTCATGCACTCCATCCATTCTTGCCACGTATTTTTAATTTTACTAACACGTGATCTCGTACGTTCATCAAGAATTTCAGCACCACCGCCAGGAAGGGAATCAAGCCCCGCTTCTTTTAACTGACGAAGTACTTCTTCTAAAGAAAGACCTGACACTTCAACCATTTTCCAAATTTCAGCTGGTGAAAAGGAATGCATCGTAATTTCAGGGAAGTTCTTTTTAATCTTCTTTAATAAGTCTGTGTAATAAGAAAATGGCAAGTTCGGGTTTGTCCCACCTTGCATTAATATTTCCGTACCATCAACATCAATTGTTTCCTGGATCTTTTTCATGATTAACTCATCGTCAAGTACATACCCTTCATCTGAGCCTGGCGCTCGATAAAATGCACAAAAACGACAATACGTATCACAAACATTTGTATAATTTATGTTTCGTCCAATAACAAATGTCGTTATCGGTTCTGGATGCCATTTCTTCATAATTTTATCAGCTGCAGCACCCATTTTTTCTACTTCATCACTTTTATATAATTCAACGGCATCTTCATAGGAAATGCGTTCTCCATTGACTGCGCGTTCTAATATATGATCGATACTCATTTGTATCCCCCCATACGTCTCTTTACATCAATCCTAACATATCTAAAGAAAGTTTTCTTTAATTACGCCTATTCTTTCCACCAACGAATGAACTATCCGTTAAATGGCGGATTCGTTCCATAATTCGCTTTGCTTTCACTCGTTCAATCCCATTCTTTTGTGAATAGGCTAAATGTTCTTCCAATTCGTCATAGTCATAATTAGACGTATAAAGGGTCGGAAGTTTTTCCATCATACGATATTGTAAAATAACACCTAAAATTTCATCTCTCGTCCAGCTTGTCATCGTTTCTGCACCGAGGTCATCGAATATTAATATAGGTACTTTTTTTACCGTTTCAAGTTTTTCTTGCAACGTTTGATCTCCGATAGAGTTTTTCATTTCTCTAAAAAATTCCGGCGAATAAACAATTAGTGAACTAATGCCTTTTTCTGCTAATCTGTTTGCGATTGCACCCATAATATATGTTTTCCCAACACCAAATGGTCCGTACAAATAAAGTCCGTTTGCACTTCGTTTATTTTCATAGTTTTCAACAAAATCTAAAGCACGACGAATTGCCGCTTCTCTATCTTCATCATGGGAGTCATGCATTGCTTCATCCAATTTATCAAAGCTTGCTTCTAAAACATCCCTCGGCATAAATAAGCTTTTAATTCGTTCTGCATGCTTTTTCTTGGCATCAGACTTTATTTTCATCTCACATGCTTCATATTTAATATCAATATAATTACGACTCTTAATAAGGACAGGATGGTACCCTTGCATCATATTTTTACATTGTTCCACTGATCCACATTCATTGCAGTCACGAACCTGTGATTTATATTCAAAAAGCTTTGGCAGACTTTTCTCAATCTCTGCTTCGGTTAATTCTGGGTTGGCAGCAATAAATGAACGGATCTGTGGTTCATTTAAAAGTTCTTGTTTAAGCATCTCATATCGTTCTTTAAACTTTGGAACGTTCATCATTTTTGATAACGTACGATTAATTGGTTCCATATCAATACCTCCCTTCTTACTTCATATTTCGTAGTCGTTCTTTTAAATTATTTTTACTTGGTGCTTTTTTTGCTGGTTGTTCTTGTTTCGTTTGGTTTTCTTTTTCCTTTTGCTCTGTCATCCATTTCGGCAGGACATCTTCACGAACATTTGCTTGACGTTTTCTCGTTGCTTTTTGTGGCTGTGATTTTTCACTTAACCATTCTCTATACTTTTTATTTTCTTCTCTTGCTAACGCCATTGCTTCTTGGACAGTACGTATTTGTTTACGTGACCAATAAGCAGCTATTTTTTCGACATATGCCTTCGGTAGCTTTAAATTATTGATATATAAAACATAGTCGACTAATACGTTTACAACACCTGGCAAGAGCCCTTGTTCAAACATAATTGCTTCTACTACTTTCAAGTCGGTTAAAGCCGGTTTTCCACCGCCTGAACGTTCTTTAAGCAAATCATAAGGAGATAATGTTTCATACTCCTTAATCGTTCTCTCTTCATCTGTTTGTGGCTCTTTGTTCGATAACTGTTGAAATTTTTTCGGTTGTTGTCGTAACGATAAGAAAGGCAATTTATTCTCATGTTCAAATTGATACCAGCGCTGCACTTCTTTTTTCAGCAGTTCAAGATTAATTTTTTCTTCATGCAAGAAGGCATTTTGTATGATTTTACTCATTTGCAAAGCATCATTAATTTTATATATATAAGCTAGCTTTAATATTGTCTCTTTAACTTCTTTTGTAATAACTTCTTTCGGCACAAAAATAGTTGATAAATCATCCATCAGTAATTGAAAATCAAATGTCTCCATTTCTCCAACTGAAATTCCATTACCTTCTTTTTCATCGATGTGTTCAATGTTATTAGGAAGCGTAAGTGAATTCATTAATTCTTCACTTCCTGAAGGCATTAGTTCACTTGCATGGACAGATTCAAATACTTCACTAAAGGATTTGGTAATGTTCCGATAAGATGACTTGTCTATTTTTGCTGTGATAAATTGTTTTTTTAGTTGATCGAAACGTTTCTTACCAAGGCGATTAAATAAGAAAATTTCCAAAGATCCGTCCGTAAAAAATTGTTCAGGAGTTAGTGGTGGTTGTAATTCATAGATAAAGTATCTATTTTCCTCCACTTGTTTGACATACACATTAAGCAAGCCTAAACCTTCCAGTTTACCTCGATAAAGAAAAATCTGTTTTAAGTCGACGCCCATTAAATTCATTAAACTATGGTGTGATAATTCCTCTCCCCAAAGATCATCTTTTTCAATGAGAGACAAAAGTGTCATGTAAAGACTATTTGCTGTAGCACCAATCAATGGTTGGTAAAGCATTGTAACAATTTTTTTATGATACTCGTGCAGTAGACCGTTCGTCCGAACGATAAATCGATCTTGAGCAAGTAGCTCTTTCCAATGTGCTGTCATCCCTTTAACCCCTAACTTAATAAATAAAAAGAAGCATATCAAAATAATTTGCTTATGCTTCTACTTTTCGCGATTAATTAAGTCCTTTAATTCACTAATAAATACATTTATATCTTTAAATTGGCGATAAACAGAAGCAAATCTTACATAGGCAACATCATCAATAGAAACTAATTCTTCCATCACTAATTCACCAACATCTTGACTATTAACTTCTTACATTCCTTGTGCTCGTAAAGTACCCTCAACTTTATTAACTATATCTTCAAGGTTTTGAAGAGGTACTGGTCTTTTTTCACAAGCTCGAATTAAGCCTCTTAAAATTTTCTCATGGCTAAATTCTTCCCGTGTGCCGTCTTTTTTAACGACGATTAATGGCGATTCTTCTACTTTTTCAAATGTAGTAAATCGATAACTACATTGTTCGCACTCGCGTCTTCTTCTAATGGAATTTCCTTCTAAGACTGGACGGGAGTCTAACACTCTTGTTCCATTATGCTGACATTTCGGGCAACGCATACAAACCAACTCCGCTCATTTTACGAATATACTACTTCAATCTTATTAAAAACGACGGTTTCTGACAAGTATTTTTAAGAAAAGCGCAAGCGAAACAAATTTCACTAAATACGCCCACGTCCTGTGGGCAACGTGAAATTCCTCACCGTCCTAGTTCTTGACGTATAAGCTGGAGCACTTTAGCGACGAGAATAGATAGAGAATATTTTTAAACAATAAAAAAAAGAGGTGTCTCCACCTCTCTTAAAAGTTCAAACTATGACATTGCTGATAATTTTTGTTTTACTTCGATTGGTCCCATCCCACGTGGAACTTCAATACTTTCATTCTTATCTGCTCCTAACGCTTCTGCAATGTATGTAGCAGCAACGTTTGGATCAATTCGATCACCACAAGTATATACATCAATGCTCGCATAACCATGCTCAGGAAAGCTGTGAATAGTTAAGTGTGATTCAGAAATAATAACTACACCACTAACACCGTGTGGAGCAAATTTATGAAATGCTACCTCACGAATTTCAGCACCTGCATTTAATGCTGCATTTACAAACGTTTCTTCAATAAATTTCATGTCATTTAATTTGTCAGTGTTACATCCCCAAAGCTCAGAAATAACGTGACGTCCCATAGTATCCATTGATAAATCCCCCTTTTAACATTTTTAAAGCACTTCCATCTCAATCGAGAACATCGCTACCACGGGGGAAAGTTAGTCCAGAGAGGTCCTAACCCTTTAAGTAGAAACATTCTATTTGAGTAATCGAGTTCACGAAAAATAGTATACTTCTAATAAATATGTTTTGCAATATTTTTTATTATTTTTTTTAAAACATCTTCTTGACTTCGTTGTGGCGATTCCTTTTTTAACATAACCTTCAAGGAAATTATTATTCGAATCTAAAGAAAAACAGGCATTTACAATGCCTGTTTTCGAATTCATTGTATGAAGTTATACTGACATCTTTGCTTCAATACCTTTTGCCACAAGGACCGCTAAATCAACGACACGGCATGAGTATCCCCACTCATTATCATACCAAGCAAGTACTTTTAATTTCGTTCCGTCCATCACCATTGTAGATAAGCCATCAACAATAGCTGAGTTTTCATTTCCATTGAAATCAATGGAAACTAATGGCTCATCACAGAATGCCATAATTCCTTTTAATTCATGCTCTGCTGCATCTTTTAAAATTGCATTCACTTCTTCGATTGAAACTTCACGCTTTAAGTCAACTACTAAGTCAACTAAAGAAACATTCGGTGTTGGAACACGTAATGCCATCCCATGAAGCTTTCCTTGAAGTTGTGGAAGCACTTTTGCAATAGCTTTTGCAGCCCCAGTTGTTGTTGGGATTATTGATTGTGCACAAGCACGTGCACGGCGTAAATCTTTATGTGGATTATCAATGTTCTTTTGGTCATTTGTATATGCATGAACTGTAGTCATTATTCCATTTACAATTCCAAACTTCTCATCAATAACTTTAGCAACAGGAGCTAAGCAGTTCGTAGTACAAGAAGCGTTTGAAATAACATCATGTTTTTCATGATTGTAATCGCTATCATTTACTCCCATAACAATTGTAATATCTTCATCTTTACCAGGAGCTGTTATAATTACTTTTTTAGCTCCAGCTTCAATGTGATATCCAGCTGTCTCTTTTGAAGTGAACTTTCCAGTAGCTTCAATTACAATATCAACATTTAGTTCGTTCCAAGGCAATTGCTTCGGGTCACGATTGCTGACAAGCTTTACAGCATGCCCATCAATTAATAATTCACCTTCACCCACTTTTACTTCTTTATCGTAAGTACCATGAATTGTATCATATTTAATAAGGTGTGCTAACGTCTCTGCTGGATAACTTGCGTTAATTGCTACAACCTCTAAATTATCATTTTTCATTGCTTGACGGAAAACCATTCTTCCAATACGGCCAAACCCATTAATTGCAATTTTTGCTTTCATATAAAAAAGTCCCCCTAAATATATGTGTTATACTTATATACGTTTACTCACAAATAGTATAACATATTGAAAGCGCTTTGCTACTGTTTTTTTTAAAATTATACAGATAAATTCCAATTTATGATGATTTTTTCAAGTTGCTCCTCTGTTTCGCCTACTGTACCATTATTATTTATGATTATATCCGCTAATGGGCGCTTATCGTCCAAAGGCATTTGTGAACGTATTCTCGCTACAGCCTCTTGCTCTGAGAATTCGTTTCTTTTCATTAATCGTTGTAATTGTGTTTCCGCGTTTACATAAACTAATATTGTTTTTTCAACGAGATACTGTAGTTTACTTTCAAAGAGCAATGGAATATCAAAAATCACTGTGTTACGACCTTCACTTATGTACATATCTTTTTTATCGTTCATCCGCAAACGAACTGCTGGATGAACGATACTGTTTAATACTTCTCTTTCCTTTTGATCATTAAAAATAATTTCACCAAGTAGTTGTCGATCTAAAAAACTGTTTTCCCCGATTATCTTTCTCCCGAAATGATTGACAATAAGATTATAAGCTTCTTCACCTGGCTCGACGACTTCTCTTGCAACGATATCTGCATCGATGATTGCGTATCCTCGGTTACGGAGCATACCTGTTACTGTACTTTTCCCACTTGCAATTCCACCTGTAATTCCAATAATTTGTGCCATATGCTCCCCCACTTTTCCTACTTACCTAATTTCAGAATTTCCAAATCCCTAAAATAATTAAGATTAAACCTGGAAGGAACGAAAATTTATCCATCCATTTAAAATTAGAAAAAAAATGCCCACACTTCATGCCGAATGTTACAAATAATGAACTCATAACTGCTACTGATATAGCCATAATCCAAGGTGAATATCCGATTAAGACCGCCCCAATTCCAGCTGCAAAAGCATCTAATGAAAGAGCAACCCCGAGTAGGACTGCCTCTATTCCTGTAATTGTTCCAGATTTATCAAAATCAGCTGCAGTTGGTTTTCGTAATATTTGGATAACAATTCCTAATGAACGAATTTCAAATTTAATTATTGTTTCTTTAACACTGACATTCTTCTCAGATCTTTCTGGTCTGAACACTTGGTACAGTACCCAAGCTCCAATCCCAATTAAAATAATGCCACCAATTTTTTCAGCAATGCTCGGTGATAAAAATTGAACGATTATTCCGCCAATTCCCATCGCAAATAACAATGTTATTGCGGAGCAACACGCGATAATAACAATTGATCTAAATGGTAAAAACATCTTTCGAACACCGTAAGTAAACCCTACGGAATAACTATCTAAACTTACTGCAAATGCTAGAAGTAATAACGAAAGCAATTGTGTCATAAATTAAGACTCCTCTCCTATCGCAATCCGCTACGATAGTATATGGCAGGAGCCTATTTTCGGTACTGAATTTTAAATCTTCTGACACTTAGGACAATAATGTGTCCCTCTTCCTCCGACGACAGTTTTTTCGATTTCATGTCCACAATTTGGACATGGCTTACCATTTTGCGCATAAACATTTAATTGCAGCTGAAACATCCCCATCTCACCTTGTGAATTTACATAGGAACGAATCGTGCTGCCACCGCGGTCCACTGCTTCTTGTAATGTTTGTACAACCGCTTTATGTAAAGGCCCTATTTCTCTTTTTTTAATTGTTGCCGCTTTACGCATTGGATGAATGTTCGCTTTAAATAATGCTTCATCGACATAAATATTGCCAAGCCCAACGACAATTTGTTGATCGAGTAATGCTACTTTAATCGAGCGTTCTGTCTTTTTTAAGCCTTTGTATAAATGTTCTTCGGTAAATTTATCTGAGAATGGCTCGAGCCCTAATTGAGCTAAAGGTTTACTTTTTTCTTCCTCGCCTTTAGTAAATATATGCATCGTGCCAAACTTACGGACATCACGATACAGGAGACGACTTCCATCCGTAAATGAGAAAATGACATGTGTATGTTTATCATGATCCTCTATTTCATCCGCTTTCTGAAAAACATAACGACCTTCCATCCTTAAATGTGATAATAAAACATAGTCATCTAGCATGAATTTTAAAAACTTTCCTCGTCGATCAATGTCATGGATTGTTTGTCCGAGAAGTAAATGTTTAAATTGTTCAATATCTGCTGGCTTCTTTATAATGTTTGGCCAAAATACGTCGACATCTTTTATTGTCTTGTTTAATACTAGTTGAACTAATGTTCTTCTTACCGTTTCTACTTCAGGTAGTTCTGGCATTCTAGTTGCTCCTTTCTCTCTATAGAAGAAGCAATGGTGAATGCACCATTGCTCTTTATTTATTACTTATTTTGCATCATACCAAGATGGACCAAAAGAGTAGTCTACTTTAAGAGGGACTTTTAGTTGCATCGCATTTTCCATCACATCAGGAACAATTTCCTTTAGCTTTTCAATTTCATCTTCCGGTGCTTCAAAAATTAATTCATCATGTACTTGCAGAAGCATTTTCGTTTGCAACTTTTCATCTTTTAAACGCTTCGCCATTTTTACCATGGCAACTTTAATGATGTCTGCCGCACTACCTTGAATTGGTGTATTCATTGCTGTTCTTTCGGCAAAGCTACGGAGATTGAAGTTACGACTCGTAATCTCTGGTAAATATCTACGACGGTTAAATAATGTCGTCACATAACCTTCTTGCTTTGCTTGTTGGACGATGTCTGCCATGTATTGTTTAACACCTGGGAAGCTTTCAAAATATTTCTCAATAAATGAAGCTGCTTCTTTTCTTGTAATGTTTAAACTTTGCGATAATCCGTAATCACTAATGCCATAAACAATACCGAAGTTTACTGCTTTAGCACTTCTTCTCATTTCTGATGTAACTTCCTCTTCCGAAACATTAAATACATCCATCGCCGTTTTTGTATGAATATCTAATCCTTCACGGAATGCTTCAACAAGTTTAGCATCATCAGCTATGTGAGCTAATACGCGAAGCTCAACTTGTGAGTAGTCCGCAGCAAAGATGAGCCAGCCTTCTTTTTCCGCTGTGAAAGCTTGTCTTATTTTTCGTCCTTCTTCAAGTCGGATCGGAATGTTTTGTAAGTTTGGATCTATTGAGCTTAAACGACCTGTTTGTGTTAACGCTTGGTTAAAACGTGTATTAACTTTTCCTGTATTCTCATTAACAACTTTCAATAATCCTTCAATATATGTGGAATTCAACTTACCTAATTGTCTAAATAACAATATTTTCTCGATGATAGGATGCTTGTTACTTAGTTTTTCTAACACGTCAGCTGAAGTGGAATAGCCTGTTTTAGTCTTCTTGACAGGTGGTAATTCCAGCTTTTCAAAAAGCACTTCACCAAGTTGTTTTGGCGAATTGATATTAAATTCTGTTCCGGCAATTTCATGAATTTCATTTTCAAGGTTTTTAATACGCTCACTTAAATCTTTGCCCATTTCTTGCAACCTTGAAACATCTACTTTAATACCTGTGTACTCCATTTCCGCTAATATTTTCGAAAGTGGAAATTCAAGCTCTTCGTATAATTTTACTAAGTCGCTTTCTTTCATTTTCTCTTCTAGCTTTTCTTTTAAAAGTCTAATTGCAAAAGCTTTCCTTGCAACATGGTCTGCTAAATGATCAGTTTCTGGTACTTTTTGTTTTGCACCTTTGCCATATACAGCTTCGTCATCTTTCACAAAGGTAACGCCATGTATTTTTGCTACTTCCGCTACTTTGTCACTAGAATCATTTGGATTTACTAAATAGGAGGCTAAGTGAACATCAAAATCTACGCCATTTAGTGTTATCCCTTGCCATTTTAATGAAACGATTGCCATTTTTCCATCAAAAACAATCTTTTTATTGTTTTCGCTTTCAGCCCAGTTCTTAAATTCTTCGGATTGTTTCGCAATATCAACTGGCAAGAAAAAGTTGCCGGTCTCATTAGCTAGCGAGATACCTAATATCGGAGACTGATGGTAATGATCGTCAATCATTTCAACATGCAATGCTGTTTCTGATGTAAACGTCTCTGCTTTAAACGTTGATAATATTTCATAGGAAATATCTTCGACTTTCACTTCACTTTGCTCTACTTCTTCTCCACCGATCCGGCTTATTAAAGAGTTAAAGCCAAGCTCGTTAAATATATTTGCTACTTTCTCAACTTCAAAACCGGAATATGCTAAGTCATCTACACTTAATGGTAAAGGCACATCACGATAAATTGTCGCAAGTTTTTTACTCATTAGTGCTTGCTCTTTATTGTCTGCTAATTTTTCTTTCAATTTCGCTCCAGAAACTTGGTCGATAGATTGTAAGGTTTCTTCAAGTGAACCGAATTGTTTTAATAATTTTAGCGCCGTCTTTTCCCCTACTCCAGGAACGCCTGGAATATTGTCCGATGTATCTCCCATTAAACCTTTCATATCAATAATTGCTAGAGGTGGTATTCCATACTTTTCAGCAATCAACTCTTCATCATATGTATCTACTTCAGAAATACCTTTACGGTTTATTGCAACTGTAATTTTATCAGAAACAAGTTGAAGTAAATCTTTGTCTCCAGAAAAAACTTTCACTTCAAGACCATCATTGGCAGCATCTTTTGAGATTGTACCGATAATATCGTCCGCTTCATAATCCGCTAATTCGAATCGCTTAATGTTAAATGCATCAAGCAATTCACGTATTAATGGAAATTGCTCAGAAAGTTCTGGTGGTGTTTTTTGCCTTCCACCTTTATACTCAGTAAATGTTTTGTGTCTGAACGTTGTTTTTCCAGCGTCAAATGCAACTAATAAGTGACTCGGTTTTTCTTCTTCAATGATCTTTAGTAACATCGTTGTAAAACCATACACCGCATTCGTATATACACCTTTATCATTATTTAATAAAGGAAGTGCAAAAAAGGCACGGTATGCTATGCTGTTACCATCTATTAAAACTACTTTTTTCCCCATCATATACCTCCACTATTAATTCTTCTTTGGAAATGAAATTATAAACGTAGTACCTTTTCCTTCATCACTTACTACTTTAATTTTCCCATTGTGCGCTTCGACAATATGTTTAACAATCGCTAGTCCTAAACCTGTTCCACCCGATTGCCTGCTTCTAGCTTTATCAATGCGATAAAATCTCTCGAATATACGTGGAATCTGTGACTTTGCTATCCCAATTCCAGTGTCTTGAATTTTAAATGTAATGCTTTTTTCACTTTCTTTCAATGAGATAGATATCTTTCCTCCATCTGGCGTATAAGCAATAGCATTGTTTAGTAAGTTTAAGAATACTTGTTTGACCCTAGCTTGATCTACTACAGCTCTAGTGTTGCCATCTATTGTCGAAGAAATAACGATTTCTTTCTTTTCTGCTTTACTCTTCAACATTAAGATACTTTCCTCCGCAATATCTTTTAGCGACACATTATTCATTACGAGTTGAATATCTTCCCTCTCTAACTTTGAAAGCTCGAGTAAGTCTTGTAATAACTGCTGAAGGCGATCTGTTTCCTTTAAGATAATTCCTAAAAACTTTTCACTAATTTCTTTATTTTCTAATGTTCCATCCAATAATGTTTCTGCAAATCCTTTGATTGATGTCATTGGTGTTTTTAATTCGTGGGAAACATTTGCTACAAAGTCTTTTCTCATATCTTCTAAATTTTTCAACTCTGTAATGTCGTGAAATAATAATGCAACACCTTGCATCTCTTTTTCATCATTTAAGATTGGGGCACTGTAGATAATAAAATGTTTCCGTTCAATTTTTATAGGAATGACGACTTGCTTTTTTACATTTCCTCCAAAAGTAAATGTCTCTTCAATTAACCTTGTTATCTCTTCAAAAGGAATAACATCTTTATAATTTTGCTTTTTCCATTTTTTTGCGTAAGATCCAAAGGTTTTAGTAAAAGCACGATTTACTAGAGATACATTCCCTTTTTCATTTATTAATAAAAGACAGCTGCCCATATTTTCAATTAATGTTTGCAAACGGTTCGTTTGTTTTTCTTTTTCTTGTGTCATTTTAGAAAGGTTGTGTGCTAAGTGATTTATTGATTTGCTTAACTCCCCTGTTTCATCTAGACGTTCTTCATATGTTCTCGCTTCATAATTGCCATTAGCAAGCTCTAATGCTACTCGATTAATATCTTCAATTGGTTTGATAATATGTTTCGTAATTCTGAAGCTAATTAATAAAACACCAAGATATGCGACACCTAAACTAATAAATAATATCGTCCATATAGATTTATAATAATTACGTAACGTATCAGCTTCATAATAAACGTGAACATAACCTTCAATCACATCACCAGATTTTATAGGCTGTGAGAAATAATAAACGCCACTGCTAACTTCCTCATGAAAGCCTTCTACACTTCGAAATTTATATTTCACTTCTGCTTCTGTATCATTGATTAGGTTTCCATCTGTAGAGTAAATCGTCACATTTGTTTTTAGTTGGTCAGATAGTTTTTTCATTTTTGCAGGTAATGTAGGACTAGTTAATCCAATTTCGTTAACATATTCAGCAACAATCTTAGATTCATTCTCCAACTTGTCTTGGAAAGAGGTTAAGTAGGCAACTTTAAATAGATGAGCCACCCAAAGGCCAATTACAAAAAGTGCAATAAAGAATAGGAGCAGAAAAGATAGATTCATTCGTGATCGTATTTTTGCCATCTATTATTTTGCCTCCAATTTGTAGCCCAAGCCTCGAATTGTTTTAATATAGACTGGTTTCTTAGTATTTTCTTCTATCTTTTCTCTAAGCCTACTTATATGTACATCAACAATTCGCGTATCTCCAGCATAATCATAATTCCAAACGGACTGTAATAATTGGTCTCTCGTCAGTAACTGGCCTTTATGTTTTGTTAAGTAAGTTAATAGTTCAAATTCTTTCGGAGTAAATTCAAGTAACTGTCCTCGGACAAACACTTCAAAATGGTTTGGATATATTTCTACATCGCCAAAAGACAATTTCCCTTCTTTTTCTTCTAGTACAGGTTCTGCTTTTTCAGAAATTATGTTGACACGCCTTAATATTGCTTTAATCCGTGCAACTACTTCACGAGGACTAAATGGCTTTGTCATGTAATCATCTGCACCAAGTTCAAGCCCCAATATTTTATCAAACTCATCATCTTTAGCAGTTAGCATTAGGATTGGTGTCGTAATTTGCTTTTGACGTAAATGCTTACAAACTTCAATACCATCCATTCCTGGTAACATTAAATCTAGAACGATTAAATCAGGGTTTTCGTTTTCTATAATTTGAACTGCTTCTTTCCCATCGTTAGCTGTAATAACTTGGAATCCTGCTTTTTCTAAATTAAATTCAAGTAACGTAACTATCGAAATTTCATCATCAACAACCATGATTTTTGTATCCATTTGAAACCCCACTTTATTAACATTTGTTAAATCTATCATACTATGGGGAATAAATTTATACAAAAAAAAGAAGGCTAGCGCCTTCTTTAAAAATTATCTAACGTTGCACCTGTTAAAGGTTTTTTCGGATGTGGAGGACATACTTTTAACTCCCCTTTAATGACCTCATCCCCGTCTTCATCTTTTGCAACAACGGAAATGGTAATGAGGTGACTTTCATGGTCAACATCTGTCACTTCAAATAAAGCCGTAAATGTTGCATAGTGATAAACTGGCTTAACAAATTCAAGCGTTTGCTTCATAACTGCACTACCAGGCCCTGGTAAGTATTTTGAAACAGCCGATGTAATGATCCCAGTAAGCATTACTTGAGGAACGATTGGCTTTTTAAACGGCGTTTGAGATGCATAATCATGCTGTATGAATAAAGGGTTCCCATCATCTGATAATCCTAAGTATAAAAGAATATCTTTATCTTCAATTTTTTCTGTACGTTCTAACTTTTCTCCAACTTTGATCTCTTCAATATGTCTACCAAGTCTTCGTTTTTTCCCAAGAAGCATAGCCTATCCCTCCATTTAAGAAAGCGTTTTCATTATAATGTTAAAAAGATTCGGGGGTTAGTTCCCCCGAATCTTTACTTTACATTAGCTTAATACATCCATAACACTTTTAACAGCATCTGCTGAATTATCTAATTGCGCTTTTTCGTCGTCAGTCAAATCAAGCTCAATAATTTGTTCAATACCGTTACCACCTAAGATTGTCGGCACTCCTAGGTAAATACCATCATAACCGTATTGTCCTTCAAGGTGAGCAATTGCAGGTAACACACGACGTTGATCTTTAAGAATAGCCTCAGTCATTTCAACAATTGCAGCAGCAGGTGCATAGTATGCAGAACCGTTTCCTAATAAGTTAACGATTTCTCCACCACCTTTTCGTGTACGTTCAACAATAGCGTCTAAACGATCTTGAGGGATTAACTTCTCTAAAGGAATACCACCAGCATAAGAATAGCGTATTAAAGGTACCATTGTATCCCCGTGTCCACCTAATACGAAACCAGTAATATCTTTAATTGATAAGTTCAATTCTTGCGCAACAAATGTACGGAAACGTGCAGTATCTAGTACTCCTGATTGACCGATTACTCGGTGCTTAGGGAAACCAGACTCTTTCCACACTGTATACGTCATAGCATCAACAGGGTTTGTTAATACGATGATAATGGCGTCAGGAGAATACTTAACAATTTCCTTAGTAACTAGTTTCATAACGTTGGCATTTGTGTTAACTAAGTCATCACGGCTCATTCCTGGTTTACGAGCGATACCAGCTGTAATGACTACAATATCAGAGTCAGCAGTATCTTTATAGTCAGAAGTTCCAATGATATTAGCATCAAAGCCTTGCACTGGACTAGCTTCTAACATATCTAATGCTTTACCTTTTGTCGGGTTTTCCATGTTAGGAATATCGATTAATACGACATCTCCTAATTCCTTTTGAGCAGCCATTAATGCAGTAGTAGCACCAGTAAACCCAGCACCTACAACAGTAATCTTTCTACGCTTAATTGCCATGTCGAATCCCCCTTTGTATTAATTTAAATTACATGTTTTTAATTAATTCGTTAGCGAACTCAGAACATTTAACTTCTGTTGCACCTTCCATTAGGCGAGCGAAGTCATACGTTACTACTTTGCTTTCGATTGATTTTTCCATTGAACCTACAATTAATTTCGCAGCTTCTGTCCAACCGATATGCTCAAGCATTAATACTCCAGATAAGATTACTGAAGATGGGTTAACTTTATCTAAACCTGCATACTTAGGTGCAGTTCCGTGAGTTGCTTCAAAGATTGCGTGACCAGTGTCATAGTTGATGTTTGCTCCAGGAGCGATACCGATACCACCAACTTGTGCAGCAAGTGCGTCAGAAATATAGTCACCGTTTAAGTTCATTGTTGCTACTACGTCAAACTCACGTGGACGAGTTAAAATTTGTTGTAAGAAAATGTCAGCGATAGAATCTTTAACGATTAACTTGCCTTCTTGCTCAGCTTTCGCTTGTGCAGCATCTGCAGCTTCTTTACCGTCAACTTCTACGATGCGGTCATATTGAGCCCAAGTGAATACTTTATCACCGAATTCAGCTTCAGCAACTTCGTAACCCCAGTTTTTGAAAGCTCCTTCAGTAAACTTCATGATGTTACCTTTATGAACTAAAGTTAGGCTCTTACGTCCTTCTTTAAGTGCATAGTTGATTGCAGCACGGACAATACGCTTTGTTCCTTCTTCAGAAACAGGCTTAATTCCGATACCAGAAGTTTCTGGGAAGCGGATTTTGTTAGCACCCATTTCTTCTTGTAAGAATTGGATTACTTTTTTCACTTCATCAGAACCTTTTGCATACTCAATACCTGCATAGATATCTTCTGTGTTTTCACGGAAAATAACCATGTCAGTATCTTCAGGACGTTTAACAGGTGAAGGAACACCAGTAAAGTAACGTACAGGACGTAAGCAAGTGAAAAGATCTAATTCTTGACGTAATGCTACGTTTAAAGAACGAATTCCGCCACCGATTGGTGTAGTTAATGGTCCTTTAATAGCTAAGATGTATTCTTGAATATCTTCTAACGTTTCTTTCGGTAACCACTCACCAGTTTGCTTGAAGGCTTTTTCACCAGCAAGTACTTCTTTCCAAACGATTGATTTTTCGCCATTGTAAGCTTTTTCTACTGCAGCTTCTAATACACGTGAAGCAGCTGCCCAAATATCAGGACCAGTTCCGTCTCCTTCGATGAAAGGAATGATTGGATTATTTGGTACGTTTAATACTCCGTTTTCTACAGTAATTTTTTGACCTTGTGTCAATGTAATGACCCCCTATGTATAATTGTTAATATTATTTTGTGGGAGGATTAGCCTCCCACTATAATTTTTAGCTTGAGCTATTCCATTTATCTTTGTTCTAAAGGAACATATTTCTGATGTGAATGACCAATGTAATCTGCACGTGGGCGGATTAATCGGTTGTTCGAATATTGCTCTAAGATGTGAGCAATCCATCCAGATACACGGCTAACAGCAAAAATAGGCGTGAATAAATCATGCTCAATACCTAAGCTGTGGTAGCAAGATGCTGAATAGAAATCAACGTTTGGAAGAAGTCCTTTTTGCGTTGTAATCATTTCATCGATTTTAATAGACATTTCATAGTACTTATCTTGTCCAGTTAAAGTCGTTAATTTACGAGACATTTCTTTTAAGTGCTTCGCACGTGGATCGCCAGTTTTATATACACGGTGGCCGAATCCCATAATTTTTTCTTTGTTATCTAATGCGTTTTGGATGTAAGACTCAACATTAGAAAGTTCACCTATTTCAGTTAGCATTTTCATTACACGCTCATTAGCTCCACCATGAAGTGGACCTTTTAAAGCACCAATTGCAGCAGTTACTCCAGAATACATATCTGATAATGTAGCTACACATACACGACCTGTAAATGTAGAAGCATTTAACTCATGATCTGCATGAAGAACTAACGCTTTGTTAAAAGCAGTTTCAGCAATCTCATCTGGTGTTTCTCCAGTTAGCATGTAAAGGAAGTTTGCAGCAATACTTAATTCTGTATTTGGAGCTACAGGCTCTTTCCCTTCACGAATGCGTGAAAACGCTGTTACAACTGTAGGAAGTTGCGCTTGTAGGCGGATAGCCTTACGGTAGTTTGCTTCTTCAGACATATCGTCAGCTTCTGAATCAAATAATCCAAGCATAGAAACAGCTGAGCGAAGTGCTGCCATTGGGTGAACATCACCAACAGGGTAAGATTTCATATGTTCAATGATTTCTTTTGGAATACTTGCATTTTCAGCAAGCTCCTTTTTAAATGTTGTTAGTTCCTCTTTGTTAGGAAGTTTATCGTTCCATAACAAGTAAACAACTTCTTCAAAAGAAGCGTTATCAGCTAGGTCATCGATATTGTATCCACGATATGTTAAGACACCATCAATGATTGAACTAACTGATGAAGTTGTAGCGACAACGCCTTCTAAACCTTTTGCAGTCGTCATATCTATCTCTCCCTTTCTATTAATTCCTTTGTTATTAATGCATCTTTCAAATATGTAATTCTTCACACACACTATTGCTTATTATAATCAAACTTTAAGCGTTTGTGAATGAAAAGAGACGAATTAAGAGAAATTCCAGTAATTTTCTTCCCTAAATGAGGGTTCACTGGAAAAAGTATACAATTTTCATTGCAAAATAAGCAATTCCAGCACCAATTAATGGTCCAACAGCTATCCCTTTAAATAAGGCAACTGCTAATATTGTGCCAAAGACTAACGCTGTCGTAATGTGTGGGTCGGTTTGTAGCAAATCAATTCCTCTTGCAGCAATTAATGCGACTGCAATTCCTGAAAATAACGCAATCCAAGCATAAGAGGACTTCATTGCATCGGTAAGTTGTTTAAATCCAATATCACCTGTTGCTACAGGAATTAATACAGCGATAGTTATTATTGTTACTCCCCAATTAATTCCTTTATCTTGAATGATTGGGAAAAGTTTAGAACCTAAATTTGTCCATTTTAATGTTAACAAGACAACAATCGCGATAATTAAAGACTGGTTTTTCGCTATTAATCCTATAGCTAACAAAATAATTAAAAAAGCGGTTGCTTGGGAAATCATCCTACCGCTCCTTCCTGCTTCTTAAACCTATATTATCTTACCATAACAAACAAATACAACCAAATTGCTCACTTTTTAACTGTTCGTTCTACTTATGGAAAACATGAAAATTGATGTAACGCAAAAAAATATGTAAAATATTCCTTATACAGATTGGAGGGGAAAAATAATTGAATGCAAATATTCTATATAGTTCATTAAGGTTATTATTCGTCATTGCTACAATTATAGTTAGTTTGTATGGTTTGTTTTACGTATCTACCGTAACTTACCCATTTTTAATCGCTATTATTATTGCATTTTTAATTAATCCCATTGTTAACTTTTTAGAAAAAAAGACAAACCTCCCGCGATATATTGCTGTAATTGTTACAATTGTTGTATTTTTAGCAGCTGTTTTCGGGATTATGTACTTGTTAGTGGCAGAAATTGTAGCCGGAACTGCTTACCTTGTAAAGGTTGTTCCTCCTCATTTTCAAAAGTTAGTTGAGTATATTCAAGCTTTCTTCGTAGCAAAAATTGTTCCCATTTATAATGATATAACTGCAATGATAAGAGAGCTAGATCAAAGTGAACAAGATAAGCTTATGAACAACATTAACGAGTTTGGCGCTACTGTAGTAGATGGTTTCTCAACCATACTTATTACTATTTTAGGGGCTTTTCAAAGTCTCCTTCTAGGTTTACCAAATGCAGCTACTGTCCTTATTTTTTCATTATTAGCAACTTTTTTTATCAGCAAAGATTGGTACCGTCTTGGCGATAAGATAAACAACTTAATCCCTGCTAGTGCTCATAAAAGTAGTCAAAGTGTAATAAATGAACTAAAAAAAGCTTTCTTTGGCTTTATTAAAGCTCAATTTACCTTAATTTCTATAACGGCAGTAATTGTATTAATTGGCTTATTAATATTGCGTGTAGAGTATGCTATCACGATTGCGATTATTATTGGTATTGTCGACTTATTACCATACTTAGGTACAGGAGCGGTATTCGTACCTTGGATTATTTACACATTTATAACAGGAGATTATCCAACTACAATTGGACTTGCTATTTTATACATTATCGTTGTCGTGCAACGCCAAGTAATGGAACCGAAAATTTTATCTTCTAATATCGGACTCGACCCTCTAGCAACACTCGTTGCTTTGTTCGTTGGATTTAAACTATTTGGTTTCCTTGGATTAATTATCGGTCCTGTTCTATTAGTTATAATTAACGCACTTCAAAGCGCAGGTGTTTTTGAAAATTTATGGAACTTTATAATAGGGAAAACAAAAACAAGATAGGGAACCTATCTTGTTTTTTACATTTTCCAATATATGAAATTACCATTACCATTTTGAATACGTTTTTTAAACCACTTTGATAGCCACAGCTTTATTACGCCACGACTGTATGGAAATAACAATAAAAATCCTAGCGCATCAGTAATAAAACCAGGTGTTAAAAGGACTAGTCCACCTGCAAAAATACAAATACCGTCTAATAGTGAGTGACTTGGAATTTCACCACGTTGCAATTGCATTTGTGTTAGACGCAAAACTTCTGCACCTTCTCTTTTAGCTAACCAAGCTCCAACAAACCCTGTAAAAATAATTAAAAGAAAAGTATTAAATGCACCTATCGTTTGTCCAGACCAAATTAGTAGAAAAATTTCTAAAGCAGGAACGAATATAAATAGAAGTACTAGCCATCTCATCATTAATTTCCCCTTTTTTCATTTCTATCTCTTTTCTATTGTAAACGAAAAAAAGAGAAGGAGCCAACTCCTTCTCTCATAAATTAAAGTTAAATGATAGTAGTACGACCGAAGTAAATTTCTCCCCCGACACTATCCACTGTGATGTCTTGCCCATCTTTTAATTTCGAAGTTGCTCCTTGTACACCAACAATTACTGGAATGCCTAAGCTTAATCCAACAACTGCAGCATGACTAGTTAAGCCACCTTCTTCTGTAATGATTGCTGAAGCTTTATGAACAGCTGGCATCATTTCTTTATCTGTCCCTAACGTGACAAGAATAGCGCCATCTTTCATTTTACTAATCGCATCTTCAGAGTTGTTTGCAATTACAACTTCACCATAAACCGATTTTTTTCCAAGTCCTTGCCCTTTTAGTAAAACATCCGCAACTAAATGCACCTTCATTAAGTTTGTCGTGCCAACTTCACCAACAGGTACACCTGCAGTAATAACGACTAAATCACCATGATTAACAACATCAGTTTTTAGCGCTTCTTCAACAGATACTGTTAACATTTCATCCGTTGAATGTGCAGTAACGCCTAATTGTGCTACTACTCCCCATACGAGAGCAAGCTTACGACAAACAGACTCCGAATTTGTTACAGCAACAATCGGTGCTTTAGGACGGTACTTTGCAATCATACGCGCAGTATGACCACTTTGCGTTGCAGTAATAATAGCTGCGACATTTAAGTTAAGTGCAGTATGTGTAACCGATTGGCTAATTGCATCGGTAATAGATATTCCAATTTCTTTACTGCGAAGTGATAGTAATTCACGGTATTGCAATGCACTTTCCGTTTTTTTAGCAATGGCATTCATCGTGTTAACTGCCTCAACAGGATATTTCCCAGCAGCCGTTTCACCTGAGAGCATGATTGCATCTGTTCCATCAAAGATCGCATTCGCTACATCACTTGCTTCCGCACGTGTTGGGCGTGGATTGCGCTGCATAGAATCTAGCATTTGAGTTGCTGTTATAACTGGCTTGCCAAGCATATTACACTGTCTAATTAATTGTTTTTGCACCAATGGTACATCTTCCGCAGGAATTTCTACACCTAGATCTCCACGCGCAACCATTAACCCATCAGATACTTCAAGAATTTCATCAATATTATCGACACCCTCTTGATTCTCTATTTTAGGAATGATTTGAATAGAAGCACTATCATTTTTCTCTAGAAGTCCGCGAATTTCTAAAACGTCAGATGCTCTACGCACGAACGAAGCGGCAATAAAATCTACTCCTTGTTCAATACCGAACATAATATCTTCAGCATCTTTTTCCGTTATTCCAGGTAGTTTTACGCTAACATTTGGAACATTAACGCCTTTTTTATTTTTTAATGTTCCAGAATTTAATACTTTCGTCACTAATTCCTTTTCACGTTTCTCAATAACTTCTAGTCCAATTAGACCGTCATCTAATAAAATGTTTGAGCCAATCGTTACATCTTCAATTAAACCAGGATATGTAACGGAAATTTTCTCTTTTGTTCCCATTACTTCTTCCATCGATACGATAAGTTCTTCGCCTGCAACTAGCTCCACTTCACCGTTTTCAACTTGTTGTGTTCTAATTTCTGGTCCTTTAGTATCAAGAAGAATTGCTACCGTTTTCCCAACATTTTCTGCAGCTTGACGAATATTAATAATTCGTTGGCCATGCTCTTGGTGATCACCGTGTGAGAAATTTAGTCTTGCAACATTCATTCCAGCTTTCATTAGTTTTTCAAGTGTTTCAACACTTTCACTTGCTGGTCCTATTGTACATACAATTTTGGTCTTACGCATGTTGATTTCCTCCTAAATAATTAAATAGATAACTGCTGAGATAACTCATACATTTTTTTATCAATTTGATGTGTTTTCGATAAAGCTTCAGAAATGTCATGGTCTACAATTTGATTTTGCTCAATTCCAACCATGCGTCCTGCTTTACCTTCTAATAATAAATCTACTGCTTTTGCTCCAAGACGACTTGCAAGAACACGGTCAAATGCAGTTGGTGTTCCACCTCGTTGAATATATCCTAAAACAGATACTCTCGTTTCTAAGTTTGTTGCCTCTTGAAGTTGTTTCCCTATTTCAGCTCCGCTACCAACACCTTCGGCAACGACAATTATACTATGCTTCTTCCCTCGTTCATGCCCTCGCATTAATCTAGAAACGACATCCTCGAGTTGAAATTTTTCTTCGGGGATTAATATTGACTCTGCTCCGTCAGCTAATCCAGACCAAAGTGCAATGTCACCGGCATTTCTACCCATGACTTCAATGACATATGTACGTTCATGTGATGTTGCTGTATCTCTAATTTTATCAATCGCATTTATAACTGTATTTAATGCTGTATCAAACCCTATCGTAAAATCTGTTCCAGGGATATCGTTATCTATCGTCCCTGGTACCCCAATTGCCGGAAATCCGTGTTCCGTTAATTTTTCTGCACCACGAAACGAGCCATCTCCACCGATAACTACTAGTCCTTCTATTCCAAATTTATTTAACTGGTCAATTGCTTTTTTCTGACCTTCAGCAGTTCTAAATTCATCGCTTCGAGCTGTATAAAGCATTGTTCCACCTCGATGAATAATATCGCCTACAGAACCAATTTCTAATTTCTTAATATCACCTTTAATTAAACCAGTGTATCCATGGTAAACACCATACACTTCAATATCATGGTAAATTGCTTTTCTTACCACAGCACGTATAGCTGCATTCATACCTGGTGAGTCGCCACCACTTGTTAGAACACCAATCTTTTTCATATTTAGCACCTCAATATTAAATCATTGGAAAACTACTTGTATAAACATACCATTTCCATCTTGTCATAACAATACTCACGCTCACATAAAAATGTGCTTTAGTCTTTGACTAAAGCACATTTTATCAATTATTATTAATTTTTTCATCTTGAACAAAAGCAAATGTACCGATTGTGCGAAATTTCTCATATCGGTGAGCAACGATTTCTTCTTTTGACATTGGTAGTAACTGTTGTAAAGAAGAATCTAAGATAGCTTCGATTGCTTTCGCTTGTTCCTTTGCATTTCGGTGAGCTCCACCTTTAACTTCAGGAACAATTTCATCAATAATTCCTAATTGTTTTACATCGGGAGCAGTAATCTTCATTGTGTCGGCCGCTTTTTTAGCAAGAGAAGAATCTTTCCAAAGTAAAGCTGCTGCACCTTCTGGTGAAATTACTGAGTACCAAGAGTTCTCTAACATATGAACATGGTTACCTACGCCTAGAGCTAATGCACCACCACTAGCACCTTCGCCGATTACAATACATATAATCGGAACTGTTAAGCCAGCCATTTCTACAAGGTTACGTGCAATCGCTTCGCTTTGTCCTCTTTCTTCAGCAGCTTTACCAGGGTACGCACCCTTTGTGTCAAGAAAACAAACAACTGGTCTTTGAAATTTTTCTGCTTGTTTCATTAGTCTAAGCGCTTTTCGATAGCCTTCTGGATGAGGCATTCCAAAATTACGTAATATATTTTCCTTCGTATCACGACCACGTTGTTCACCAATAACAGTTACTGGTTGCCCTTTAAATGTTGCGATCCCAGCAACAACTGCTTTATCATCACCAAATGCACGATCACCATGCAACTCTATAAAATCAGAAAATAGTAATTCAATGTAATCTAGTGACGTAGGTCTTTCAGGATGACGAGCAAGCTGGACACGGTCCCAAGGAGTCATATTACCATAAATATCTTGCTCTAATTTAATTAAACGTTCCTCAAGTCTTCTCACTTCATCAGATAAGTCGATATCTTTTTCTGCTGTAAATGTCTTTAATTCTTTTATCTTTTCACGAAGTTCTACAACTGGACGCTCAAAATCTAAACCAACTGCCATTATTGCTCACCTCCACGTCGATGTATGTGTAATATTTTCGTTAAGGTTTCTTTCATATCAGAACGATGTAATACACCATCAAGTTGACCATGCTTTAATAAGAATTCAGCAGTTTGGAAATCATCAGGTAAATCTTCTCTGATTGTTTGTTCAATAATTCTTCGACCTGCAAACCCGATTAATGCACCTGGCTCAGCAAAGTTGTAATCGCCTACAGAAGCAAAACTTGCTGATACTCCTCCAGTCGTAGGGTGAGTCATAATGGAAATATATAGTCCACCTTGATTGCTAAACGCTTTTAAGGCTACACTCGCTTTAGACATTTGCATTAAGCTCAAAATACCTTCTTGCATTCTAGCACCACCAGATGCTGTGAAAATAATAAATGGTGCTTTCTTATCCATTGCACGTTCTACTGCTCTAGTAATCTTTTCTCCTACAACTGATCCCATACTTCCCATTCGGAAACGAGCATCCATCACAGCAATGACAACTTCTTGTCCATCCATCGTACCTTCACCTGTGACAATTGCTTCATTCAGACCCGTCTTTTTCTGGTCTTTTTTAAGCTTGTCTTCATAGTCTGGAAAGTTTAACGGATTTTCAGAGATCATATTTTTGTCATATTCAACAAACGTATCATGATCTAAAAGGCTTGCTATTCTCTCTGGTGCAGACATTTGGTGATGATAATTACAATGCATACAAACCTTCAATGCTTTTTGAATTTCCTTCGTATACATTATTTTTTTACACTGTGGACACTTTGTCATTAACCCTTCTGGTACTTCTTGTTTTGCATGTTCAGAAGGTATCGTTGCATACTTTTTCTTTTTAACAAATAAATCCTTTAACATTTGTTTTTCCTCCCTTGTTACTTGGGAATTACTTATAAAGCGCTTGTTGTTGAATTAACGCTTAGTATTCTACTTAGTAATTCAGAAGCTTTGCTAGTTTCCCTCTCTTTTAAAGCACGAAGCAAGGAGCTGTAAGAGTCTTTATCTACTAATTGCAGTTGATGACCTGTGTTTTTATAATATTGATATAAAATATTCCAAACTCTAAATAGCAGTCTGTTTTTACTACCTTCTACAATACGTCGATGAAATGCTTGTAATGTATCTTCATTAGGTTCATTAAAAATTTGTTCACCTAATTGAAGAAGTTCATCCAGCTCATTATCGCTCAACCGCTGACAAGCAAGTGGTAAGGCAGTCATTTCAATGATATCTTTAAGTTCTATTAAATCCTCAACTACCTTATCATTTTGCAAAATGAAACTACCGAGTATTTCGATTAGGCGATATTCATTAGCATCAACAATATACGTACCTTCACCACGTCTAGTTTCAATCAAACCTAATAGTTCTAATGAACGTAGTGCTTCTCTAACAGAAGACCGACCTGCATTAAGTCGATCGGAAAGTTCTCGTTCAGAAGGTAGTTTATCTCCAGCTTGAAGACCATCAGTTTCAATAATGTCGTGGATTTTATTTAATATTTCAATATATACTTTTTTTTGTGATGACATAGCCGTTCATCACTCACTTTCCTAAAATTACTCTTTTCCGATTATTGCAAGTCTTCTAGTCTTTTCAGCAACTTCTTCTGGATCAACTTGTCTTCTTGCAACACCTGTTTCCATTGCTGCTCTTGCCACAGCTGCTGCAACCGCAGGAGCTACTCGTGGATCAAATGGAGCTGGAATAACATAATCATCTGATAGTTCGTCCTCATTTACGAGACTAGCAATAGCATGTACAGCTGCCTTCTTCATTTCTTCATTTATATGCGTTGCACGAACATCTAATGCCCCTCGGAAAATTCCTGGAAAGGCAAGTACGTTATTTACTTGGTTAGGAAAATCCGAACGACCTGTACCAATAACTTTCGCCCCAGCTTCTTTCGCCTCTTGTGGCATAATTTCTGGATTTGGATTAGCCATTGCAAAAATAATAGGGTCTGCGTTCATTGAAGAAATCATTTCTTTAGTAAGGGCTCCTTCAACAGAAACACCGATAAATACATCTGCATTTACTATGACATCTGAAAGTGATCCTTCTTTACGATCAAGGTTTGTAATTTCAGACATTTCCTTTTTAATTGCATTCATCCCGAATGGTCTTCCTTCATAAATGGCACCTTTAGAGTCACACATAATAATATCTCGAACTCCAAAGTTTCTTAGAAGTTTTAAAATAGCTATCCCTGCTGCTCCAGCACCGTTTGCTACTACTCTAATTTCTGACATTGATTTTCCAACCATTTTTAGCGCGTTTACAAGACCTGCTGCTGTAACAATTGCTGTCCCGTGTTGGTCATCGTGAAAAATTGGGATATTCGTCTCTTTTTTCAAACGCTCCTCAACAGCAAAGCAATTTGGTGCTGCAATATCTTCTAAATTAATTCCACCAAAAGTTGGTTCTAGTAATTTTACAGTTTCAACAATTTTATCAACATCAGTAGTGTTTAGGCAGATTGGAAAAGCATCTACTCCAGCAAAACTTTTAAATAAAACTGCTTTCCCCTCCATTACTGGCATTGCCGCTTCAGGACCAATATTTCCTAGTCCAAGAACTGCTGTTCCGTCAGTAACGACTGCAACTGTATTGCCTTTCATCGTATATTCGTATACTTTACTTTTGTCATCATAAATATCTTTACATGGTTCAGCTACACCAGGGGAATAAGCTAAGCTTAAATCTGTTGCATTTTTAACTGGTACCTTTGATGTTGTTTCTAATTTCCCTTTATTAACACGGTGCATATGGAGTGCTTCTTCTCTAATAGTCAAAACTATTCTCTCCTTTTTTCTTTGAGGCAGTTGGAAAGTACTATTTGTAGTCATTTTAGTGGTCTGACCACCTAGTAACTTTCTTCATTATAACAAATGTTATTAACCTGTAAAGTAATTTATTTCGATACTAGGACGACATGCTCATTTCCAAATTGTTCCTTCAATAATTGTAAGCATCTTTCATTTGTATCGACATTGTACTCACTAGCAAGCTTCATCGCTTTTTTCTCAGATTCATAATAAATTGTTATAGGGACTAGCCCCTTATTTTTTGATATTATTTGTTTTAATTTTGCCATTTTTTCTGTATCTTGATTTTTAACTTTAATGAATAGACGCGTATTTAATTCTTTTACTAGTCTAACCTCTTTTGCTATACATTTAACACTGTCTCGATTATTCTCAATCGAACCTTCAATAAAAAGTAATTTTCCTTTTGTAAATAACGTAGGCTGTCTCTTATATATATTTGGAAAAATAACAACTTCAAGTTCTCCTGTTTCATCACTTATCGTAATAAAAGCCATTTGTTCGCCCTTTTTTGTTCTAATGACTTTGCTACTTGTTACTAATCCAGCAATCTTTTGCTTAGATTGATCAGACACAGTTTCAAGTATTGCTTTTTTCACGACACCGTAATCACTTAATATGTCCTGAAAAGACTCAATTGGATGGCCAGATAAGTAAAATCCTAATGCTTCTTTTTCTAATTGCAATTGATCCTCTGATGTAAATGGTGGTACCTCAATATATTTAGGTTTCATTTGTAAAGCTTCATCCGGAAATAATCCTAGTTGATTGTCACTATTACTAGCTTGAATTAATTCTGCATACTGGATACCTGGGTCTATGCTCGCTAGCAAACTTGCTCGATTATTATTAAACTCATCAAAACAACCTGCATAAATTAATGATTCTATTGTTCTGCGATTGACAACTTTTTGTGGAACTCTTGCACAAAAATCATAAAAATCACTAAAAGGTTTTTTTCTGCGCTCTTGTAAGATTATTTTTACAGCTTGAATGCCAACATTTTTGATTGCAGCTAAACTAAATTGAATACCGTTATTTACAATTGTATGAGCTATTTCACTTTTATTAATCGAAGGAGGATGGATGCTTAATTTTTTCGTTTTTGCTTCAGCAATATATTGCGCTGTTTTGTCCTCATTACCGATAACACTTGATAATAGCGATGCAGTAAACATTAACGGATAGTTAGCCTTTAAATAAGCCAATTGATAGGCAATCATACTATAAGCAACAGCATGGCTCCTCGCAAATCCATAGTTTGCAAACTTAACAATTAAATCGTACACGGTATTCGCTGTATCGTTATCGAATCCTTTTGCTAAGCAGCCATCAACAAAGTGCTTTCTTTGATTATTAAGGTCCTCTATTTTCTTCTTGGAAACTGCTCTACGTAAGATATCAGCTTGTCCTAAAGAAAAACCTGCCATTTTGGCTGCGACTTGCATAATTTGCTCTTGATATACGATAAATCCATATGTTGGTTTTAAAATTTCTTCTAAGACAGGGTGAGGATAAGAAATAGTAACCTTACCATGTTTTGCTTTTATATAATCTGGAATGCTTTCCATTGGACCAGGCCTATATAAAGCATTAACTGCAACAATATCTTCAAATTCACTTGGTTTAAGTTGTTGAAGTACACGTCGCATACCTGCTGATTCAAGTTGGAAAATCCCTGTTGTGTTACCTTCTCCTAATAAATGAAATGCCTTTTCATCTCCGAGTGGAATATTTTTTAAACTAAATTTCTTTTTAGTTATGTTTTCGATTAGCCTTACAGTATGTCGTATTAACGTTAAATTTCTTAACCCTAAAAAGTCCATTTTTAATAATCCAAGATCTGCTAACGTATCCATAGGATACTGGGTTAACATCATTCCACTTTGACCTTGTTGTAATGGAACCATCTCTGTTAATGGTTCTCGGCTTATGATAACACCAGCCGCATGAGTAGAACTATGGCGCGGAAGTCCTTCAAGTTTTAAAGCAATTTCTATTATTTTTTTATACTCTTGTTTTTCTTGAATTGCTTGTTTTAAAGTAGGTGTTTGCGCTATTGCAGTCCTTAAGGTTATTCCGACTTGAGAAGGAATCATTTTTGCAAGCCGGTCAACTTCCTTAAGCTCTACGCCTAATGCTCTACCTACGTCACGGGTAACAGCTTTGGCAGCTAATGTTCCGAACGTAATAATTTGAGCTACATGACTATGTCCATATTTCTCAGCAACATAATGGATCACTTCATCTCGCCTAGTATCTTCAAAGTCAATATCGATATCTGGCATCGATATTCGCTCGGGATTTAAGAAACGCTCAAATAATAGCCCGTGTTTTATTGGATCGACGTCTGTAATTTTTAATACATATGCAACAAGGGAACCAGCTGCTGATCCACGTCCAGGCCCTGTAATAATACCTTGTTTATGAGCATAATTCATAAAATCTGCAACAATTAAAAAATAATCATTAAATTGCATTTCGTTAATAACTTCTAATTCAAATTTTAATCGCTCTCTTATTTCAGAAGTTACATCACTATAGCGATCTAATAGGCCTTTTTCACATAATCTACTGAGGCAATCTTTACTTGTTAACCCTTCTCGTAGTGGGTACTTTGGAATTTGGTACTCACCAAACTGAAAATCAAGGTTACAGGCATCGGCAATTCGTTTTGTTGTCGTTAAAAACTCTTGGTCATCAACAACTTCTAACATTTCTTCAGCGCTTTTTAAATAATATTCCTCGGTCGGTAACCTTTTCCGATTTTCATCAGTAACTGTTACACCATCTCGAATACTTAACAAACATTCCTGTGCAAACGCGTCTTCTTTATGTAAGTAATACACATTATTTGTAGCAATACATTTTACTGCATTTTCCCTTGCGAAGACTATTAATTTTTCATTTAATATTTTTTCTGATGTTGTTCGATGATTTTGGATTGAAAAAAATAAACGATTACTAAAAATTTCTTTATATTTATTTAAAGTAGAAATTGCTTCTTCTTTCTTATCTTTCATAACGTAGTTTTCAATTTGACCTCCTAAGCCAGGAGTAATGCAAAATAGAGAACTGCTATTTTCCGAAAGAATATCCCAAATCTCTAAATCATTTATATGTTCTACTGTATTTATATAACTACTAATTTTTAATAATTGTTTATAGCCGTTATTGTTTTTTGCAATGAGCACGAGTTTAAGATCTTCTACAGCTAATTCCAACCCGATAATAGGTTTAATACCAGCTTTCATGCAGGCATGATAAAAAGGAATTGCTCCGTACATTACATTTCTATCTGTAATTGCTATAGCAGAAAAACCTAACTCTTTTGCTCTTTCTACTGTTTGCGTGATTCGGCATGCGCCTTCCAAAAGGCTATATTCACTATGTACATGTAAATGAACAAATTCCATCGACCTAGCCCCCTGTATTTCTCTTCCAATACTATTATAAACGATACGGCTAATCTCATCGAAAAACAAGCATAGGAAATGTAAAATTCCCATAAATATCTTAGTAAGACAAACTGTTAGGAGTGTCAAAATGAATGATGAACTATTTATAGAAAGAATAATAATATCCTTTTTTGTTGCATTCGGAGTAATTCTTGGTGGTGCCTTAATTGGTGGTATTGGTGCTTTCCTCGTTAATCAACCACCAATGCATAAAATAAATGCACTATCCGGAAGCTTGAAAATTTGGGCACTAGTGGCAGCCATTGGTGGTACTTTCGACACATTTACTAACTTAGAACGTGGTTTCTTCGAAGGCACTCACTTAATTTTAATTAAACAGTTAATATTTATATTATCGGCAATGGCAGGCGCACAGTCTGGTGCGATGATATTACAATGGTTAACGCAGGAGACGATTTCATAATGCGTATTCCACCCTATTATAAAAACCCTCATTGGCAACGATTTTTAGCTGGTGTGTTCTTAGGTACATTACTTGGTTGGGTACTTTTTTTATTTTTTTATGGAAACACGATTGATCGACACGTCATTGCTCTGAAAAACAAACAAGCTGAAATAAATGATTTAAAGAAAGATATTGATGAAATTTGGAAAAAAGACTATGAAGAATGTAACAAAGAGAATCAAAGGCTATTAAAAGTGCAAGATATAGAAATAAACCTAGAGCACTCTGATAAAATTAGCATGCTAACAGTCCAAAAATTACAGCAGCAAACAAAAGATTTTTTAAGAGATTTAATAAAAAAAGATATTGAAACAGTTGCAAACAATAAAGAGTTTATTATGAAAACGATAGAAGAAAAAACATTTACGATTGATGACCAAAAATACCAACTGCGTGTAGAGCACTTCTTCTTATTTACGACATTAGAATTGCACTTAAGAATTAAACATGTCGAATAATAAGTCGCAATTTTAATAAAAATCAGATAAAATAAGATTAGAACAAAGGAGGAAAAGTCATGTTAATTAGTAGAAAAGAAATGGCCATGAAGAAAATCGAAAAAATTAAAGCTGGCTATTCTGCATTTGCAGAAACAAAAGAAGTTGCTGACTATCTTAAAAAAGAATTAGAGAAAATGAACATTCAAGTTCACGAAGATGTGACTGAATTTGGAAGTTGGTTCATACCAAAATAAATAGCATCCACGCATGGATGCTTTTTTATTATTTATTCGCTTTACTTGCTTCGACTAAATCTCCAACAACTTCTTCAACTTTATCCCAATTATAGATTGTTGCTCCAGCTGCCATCGGATGACCTCCACCGTTGTAACGGTTGGCAATTTTATTTACTACAGGTCCTTTTGAACGTAGCCTTACTCTAATTTGATCAGGCTCCTCAATGAAAAATGCCCAAGCGTTAATCCCTTCAATATTGCCTAATGATCCTACTAATTGCGAAGCTTCACTAGGGCCAACATCAAATTCTTTCAACTTATCTGCAGAAAGTGTCACAAAACCAACACCTTCATCTGTCAATGAAAAGTTATTAAGTACATAGCCTTGTAACCTAGCAACATTTACATTTATTTTGTACATCTCTCGATAAATGTCAGTAAAGGAGAAATTGTATTTCACAAGCTCACTTGCATATTGAAAAGTTTCTGGATTTGTACTTGGAAACAAAAATCTTCCTGTGTCACCAACAATACCTGCATATATTAACCTTGCCCCATTATCTGTTAAAGTCAATTCTTCTTTAGCAAACAAATAAAACTGATAAATCATTTCACTAACTGAACAAGCATTTGTATCCACCCATAAAATATCGCCGTATGCATCATCATTTGGATGATGATCAATTTTAATTAGTTTCTTTCCAAGCGTATATCGCTCATCGCTAATCCTCTCTTGATTAGCAGTATCACAAACGATAACAAGGGCATCTTCATAAAACGAATCATCTATCTGATCCATTTCATTTAAAAACTGAAGTGAAGGATCTTCGTCACCGACAACCTTTACCGTTTTACTAGGAAAGCTAGCTTTAATTATTTCAGCAAGCCCACCTTGTGAGCCAAGTGCATCAGGGTCTGGGCGAACATGACGGTGAATAACAATTTTGTCAAATGCTTTGATTTCTTGCAAAATTAATTCTTTCATCGTATACTCCTTTTTGACTGTCTATTTGATATAGTAGACAATTATAATGATTAGAAATGAAACGATTATAAAAAGATAAGTAGGTGTTTGCAATGCAAATTATTGGTCTATTAACTGTACTATCAGCATTTTTATATCTCTTCTACAAATTAAAATCATTCCGAGTGAAAAAATTCCCATATCGTCAACGTTGGGCAAATAGTAAAGCATCTATTGCAATTGGCTTTTTCTTAATCTTTTTTGCGATAAACCAACTTTACCATGATGGTGATAAGATGCTTTATTTAGTAATTAGCATCATATTTATCATTCTTGGAAGTGCAAATGTAGTTTTAGGCTACCGTGCTTACCGTTTCTTTTTACCAAAAGCAATTGAAGAAAATGAACAGCAGTCATAAATGGCTGCTTTTTTTAATGCCTATCAATAAGCTGTGCCATTAGCATTGCTTTTCCGACAACTGTCCCTTTATGGAAAATTTCAACGTCGACTTTTCCAAATTTCCTTCCTACTTCTAATACACGCGGAAAAATATCTATCGTTGCATCAATTTGAACTGGCTTAATAAAATATAATGTTAAGTTTTCTACAACTAGCTCGCCTTTTTTATGTTTCCTTAACGCACGACTTCCCGCTTCCGTTACTAATGATGTAAATACGCCATAAGAAATTGTCCCTAAATGGTTCGTCATTTGCGGAGTTACTTCTGAACGGTAGTATACATTGTTACCAGCTTCAACCTCTTGAATTCGGCTAGCAATTAATTCTTCAAATGTTTCGCCAACTTGTGGCTGCTGCTTTATCATTTGGAGCGCTTTTAAAACATCACGCCGACTAATAATTCCAAGTAATTTACTAGACTGATTAACTACTGGTAAAAGCTCGATTCCGTCCCAAATCATCGTATGAGCAGCTGTTGCTAGTGATGTATTTTCTTGGACTGTAATTGGGTTTTTTGTCATTACTTTTTCAATTGGAGTTGTGCGTTCACTGCCAATGATATCTTTTGAAGTTACTACTCCAACTACTTTCATTGAAATATCGATTACAGGGTACCGACTATGATTTGTTTCTTGGTTTAATTGGTGCCACTTTTCAACAGTATCTTGTGTATGTAATAAGTGCGTTTCACCAATCGGAATTAATATATCCGATACTAAAACAATTTCTTTTTTTATTAATTGATCATAGATTGCTCGATTTATCATCGTCGCCACAGTAAAAGAATCGTAAGTACTTGATAAAATGGGCAAATGTTTTTCATCTGCTAAACGCTTTATTTCCTCACTCGTATCAAATCCACCAGTGATTAATACAGCCGCTCCACTTTCAAGTGCTAACCTGTGAGCTTCTTCCCTATTACCTACAATTAAAAGACTACCCGCATCAATGTAGCGCATCATAGCTTCTACTTCCATTGCCCCGATAACAAACTTATTTAAGGTTTTATAAAGTCCTTCTTTACCACCTAAAACTTGTCCTTCAATAATTTTCACAACTTCAGCAAACGTTAATGTTTCAATGTTTTCTTTTAGTTTTTGTTTAATTCGAATCGTGCCAACTCTTTCAATCGTGCTTACAAGACCTTGATTTTCGGCTTCTTTTATTGCTCGATAAGCAGTTCCATCACTAACGGACATTTCTTTGGCAATTTGCCGAACCGATATTTTACTACCTACTTCAAGATCGATAATATGTTGAATAATTAATTCATGTTTAGTCGTCAATCTACCTTCACCGTACTTTCTACCGCCAACGAACGTGACCTAATGCCACTATTATACATAAAGAAAAGAATTTACATCAATGATAGGAGCGTAATCTACCTTTATTTTTCATAGTAACTTCTTTGTGGACAGTTGCTTGTTTTCGTTCCTTTTGAAATAAAATAGCTGAAAGGTTTCCACCTATTACAACAAGTGCAAATAGAAACCATGTTACTGCAAAAAGTTGAGCAGCTTCGTTCCCACTAAAAAACGGGAGTTGAGGAAGTGCGTAATAAAGCATTGCGATTGCACAAAGTAATGATAATAAATAACGTTGTCTCATATTAATTACCCTCTTTCATAAAAAATTATGTTTATTTTAGATTATGATTTTAATCTAAAAAAAGAAGTGCGTTTCAAAGTTGATCAGCACTTCTTTACTATTTATGAAAGCGTAATACACTCGCCTGGCTTCAATATAAGCCCATTGTTATCCGGTAAACGCTCAATAAATTGTTCCGGGCTTTGCTCGATTACAGGAAAAGTATTAAAGTGAATTGGTACTATAGTTTTTGCTCGAAGCCACTGGGCGGCAAGCGCAGCATCTTCAGGACCCATCGTAAAATTATCGCCAATCGGTAAAAATGCCATCTCAATCGAATTTAGCTCTCCGATCAGCTTCATATCCGAGAACAATGCTGTGTCCCCGGCGTGATAAATTGTTTTATCATTATGAGTGAATAAGATTCCTGAAGGCATTCCAGTATAAATAATCTTTTGTCCTTCTTCTTCATAGCTCGAGCCATGGAAAGCAGGCGTTAATTTTACTTTACCAAAATCGAAAGTGTACGAGCCACCGATATGCATCGGATGGGTAGTAATTCCTTTCCAGCTTAAATATGTTGCTAATTCAAACGGAGCTACAACGATAGCATTGTTACGCTTTGCGAGTTCTACCGTATCACCTACATGATCATTATGCCCATGCGTCAATAATATAACGTCTGCTTGTAAGTCTTCTTGTTTAATAGGGCATAGCCCGTTTCCAGTTATGAAAGGATCAATTATTATCTTCTTTCCACCAGCTTCAATTAATACTACAGAATGTCCATAATAAGTAATATTCATTAAAAAACCTCCAAATTATTATTCAATGATTTCTGTGTGAAAACATAGTTTCATATGATTAGTAAATAATTCATGGTTTTCTGTAAATGTCGCCATCCCTCGTTTATGTGCAACTGTTTTAAATCCTTCTGCATCTGCGCCGGCAACCGTTAGGAAATCACAAATATCTGTACAAACACCAACTATATGTACCTTTTCTACATCATGACTTCGTAAAAGTTCAGCTAAATTTGTATTGTGAAAGGCATTGTAATTTGCTTTCGGTACGTAATGAACTGAGTCATTTCCAGCATTTTTATCGTACCACTTGTGTAAATCACCAAAAAGTTTCTGGCCTTCTGTTCCAATTACATTATGGACTGGCCAAAGTTGAAAATGTGGATCGTTTTTTTCATGAGCATCCATTGTAACGACTACATGGCCACCATTTTTTAAAAATTGATCAGCTTGGTCAATAATATAAGGAACTATTCTTTGTGCAGGCTCACCTGCTGTTAACCCGCCGTCATCTGCGACAAAATCATTACTCATATCAACAATTAATAAGGCTTCTTTTTTCATAAAAAGGCACTCTCCTTATTTTTATTTTAGTTAAAATAATTCGCTAGGTAATGCTATTTTACCTTTATTGTGGAATCGTGGTAAAGTTTAGGAAAGAAACTATGAAGGGATTTGTTAGTTTGCATACTAGAATTCAGCAATATACAAAATGGCTAAACGATAAAAATATTGATTTTTCTTTTATTACATCAACACCAAATGTATTTTACTTAAGTAAATTTTATTCTAATCCACACGAAAGATTATTAGGGATTGGTATCTTTGCTAATGAGGAACCTTTTTTAGTTTGTCCGAAAATGGAAGTAGGGCAAGCTCGAGCTGCAGGATGGGACTTTGAAATTATCGGGTATAGTGATACAGAAAATCCGTGGCAGTTCATGCAAGAAAGTATCCAAAAACGGAATGTAACTGTAAATTCATGCGCAATTGAAAGTAGTCATCTCACTTATGAACGCAGTGAGCAATTAAGGCACATTTTAGGTGGAGCCACATTTATTTCTGCTGAGGAAAAACTCCACTACATGCGAATGGTAAAAGATGACCAGGAAATTTCAATTCTTCGTGAAGCGGCGAAACTCGCTGACTTTGGAGTAGAGGTTGGTGTTTCAGCACTTGCTAGCGGAAAAACGGAAATGGAAGTTTTGGCACAAATAGAATTTGAATTAAAGAAAAAGGGTATTCGAGAAATGTCCTTTTCAACAATGGTTCTTTATGGAGAAAAGTCGGCGGACCCTCATGGGAATCCTGGATTGAAAAAGTTAGCGAATGGTGATTTCGTCTTATTTGATTTAGGCGTTGTCCTTGACGGTTATTGTTCAGACATTACGAGAACTGTTGCCTACGGTGACGTATCAGATAAGCAAAAAGAGATTTATAATACCGTTTTAAAAGCAGAAGTGTCAGCTCTTGAAGCTTGCAAAATTGGAACGAGAATCGGCGACTTAGATAAAATTGCCCGCGGAATTATTACAGAGGCTGGTTATGGTGAATACTTCCCGCATCGCTTAGGACACGGATTAGGTATTGACGTTCATGAATTTCCATCAATGAATGAAACGAACAATGACTTATTGCAAGAAGGAATGACGTTTACGATTGAACCTGGCATTTACGTTCCTTCAGTTGGCGGTGTGCGAATTGAGGATGACGTATTAATTACAAAAGATGGCTATGAAAGTTTGACGCAATTTCCGAAGGAATTACAAATTATTAAGTAAGAAAAAGCAAGCGGCTGGGACAAAACTAAAAGAGTTCTAGGAAAAGAAATGCATTCCACTTGGGAAAATTGTAGTAGAAGTGGCGAAGTCAAAATACAGAGACTCCTACGGAAAAGCCCGTGTCCGAAGACCCCCTAAGCAAGCAATGCGATTTTGCTTTCTTAGGAGGCTGAGGCCGTGCCCGTGGAAAGCGAAGGATTTTGGCGGAGCATTAATATATTTCCTTAGAGAATAAAAGAATAAAATAACCGAATTCATACAGATTGTAAATCTAAATGAGTCCGGTTATTACAATTCTTAAAACACATGTTCCCAGCATCTTTACTTTGCTATGTTAATCTGTCTTTTTTATTTCTTTACTTCCTTCAGGCTTTGCATCACCATGTTTCACATTTTTACTAGTATAAGGTTTAGCACTCTTTTTCTTAGAACTTTTTTGCCAACGATTCCAGCCTTTTTTACCAGTTCCACGACCTGTGCCACTTTTTCCTTTTGCTTTACTCATATGATCACTCCATTAATTTACGAAAAAATTCATTTATCCTTTACGTTCATTTTCACCATAGGACAATGATATATACCATACCACAGCATATCTCTGTTTAAAACAAAATCTTTTCATGGAAAACAATAAAAAAGAGCCGCAAGTTTTAATCTGCAACTCTTAATAAGATAAAGTGAAACTAATTAAATAACTCAATAAATATATCATTAACCTCTTTAACAGTTTCTGATGATAAACTAAAAATGGTGTGAGTGTTTTTTGTATCTTGAACCGTTATATTTTCGCCATCTATCCAGACAAAGTAAGAAGCTATTCCAAAATTTAATACGTAATCTGGCTTTGCCATATTAACTATACCTTCCACTTTTCTAGTCGAGTTGAAAACGTTGACAATACTTATAATGGAATCTTTATTATCTATTACCTTTGAAACATTTTTCTTGAAATCTTTTATCGTTACCTTTTCTATCTCTTCAACATTTAAATTTACGACCATCCCTTCTTCAATAACAAGGTTTTCATGTTTGAAATGTTCAGCGATATACGCATTTACTTTTCCATCGATATCACTTGTTGATTGATAATACGTTTCTCCCATTCGAAAAACATTTGTATCTACTGGAAATATACTAGTTATTTCATTACCTTCCGCGTCGACTAAATGTAAAGAGACACCACCGAATACGTCGACCTTCTCTGTTTTTATGAAAGATGTTTCTTGAAAAATTGTTAGAAATTCTTTAATTTTTTCTTTATTAGTCATTGTATAAAAGTAGCCATTAAAGTTACGTGCATTTATTTCTACTACATCCATGTCATTTGAGATGATGTTTTCGAATGACATGTTTGCTGAACTGCAAGCTATTATTGAAACGAGTAAGCCTATTATTGTTACAAACTTAATCAACTTCATTTCCTTCCCCCTTTTCAACTATTGGATTAAAAAGCTTTAATCTGTTAAAGGCAGCTGGACCCATACTTGATTAAAAATCTCTAAATCCTCCATTTTAAAGTAAATTGGCATGTATCCATAATGAACATAGCCACCTTCGAAGAGCGTTATTCTAACTTTCGTCCCATCATTTAGATAAACAATTAACTCTCTAAATCGTTCATCATTGTAATAGTCATGCCTTGTTAAAGGGAGGTCTTCTTGAAGTATTGGTTTTGTTTCATTTAAGGTTTCGAAAAATGAATGAATGAGATTCAAATCTGCTATATTTTGATAATTGGCAGTACTATTGTAAAAGTCACTATAATATCTTATCTGGGCTAAATTAACATTGTTAATGATTTTTAATTTTCCGAATAAGTCTTCGCCATTTTCAATGGTAATATTGTTAAGTGACTCAAAAATTTCAGCATACACCTTGCCATCTTTTTCTTCGTAAGTCATGATCCGAAAATCTTGATCATAGCCTTTGACACTATAAACATCCGTTATACCTACGGTAGATGCAAATTCAACAGTATATTCATCATGGCTACTCCATTCATCAATTGTTCCTTTTGTCATACCAAGTTTATCACCTATTAATGAATTGGCATGCTTTGCAATGATTTCTGTGTCTGTTTGTGTGTAGATTTTATTGTTGTATACAATTAAGCCAATCATGTTAGCTTTACTGTTTTCTTCTGGCAGCTTAATTTCTGGTATCGTAATGCTACCATCAGGTGAAGCAAAAAGGGTTTGTTCTGGTTGTGAATCTCTTAAGTTCAAATCATTAGTTACTGCATAGGTTCCAATACCTACTAGCAAACTCGCTGCAAAAAGGAATCCTCTTCGCTTAAACATTTTCATTTTCATTTCTGATTTTGCTTGTAAAACCCCCAATTTGCTTCTGTCACTTAATTCTCTTGGAATATCAATTTTATTCATTTCTTCAATTATTCTATTACTCATATAAATCCTCCTTCTTTATGTCATCGCGGAGTTTTGTTAAAGCTCGGTATAAAAGGGATTTTGTTGTTCCTAAAGGTATGTCCAATAGCTCTGCTATTTCTTGAAATGTATGTTCCTGATAATATTTTAAGATGATTACTGATTTTTCATCTTCATTTAACCTTTGAATTAAGTCATGTAATGTTAAATGAAGAGGAATGTCTTTACCTTCCTCTCGAAACAACCCATCATATTCCTTTTTTAATGGAATCACTTTTTTGTTCTTTTTTATAACGTTTATTGCAGATGCAATGGTTATTTTTAGTAGCCAAGTTTTGAAATACTGTGGTTGTTTAAGAGTATGTATGCTCTTAAAGGCTTTATAAGCTACCTCTTGTACAACATCTAATGCATCATTTTCATTTTTTACATACACGTAAGCCATTCGGTAGATATCTTCTTCATGACTTTGAAAAAGCTTTAAAAATGCCTTATCATTACCTTTTTGTGCTTTCTTAACCAGCTTAAGGACTGTAATAAAAATTCCCCCTTTCTTTTCGTTATATTAATTAGACAAATAAAAGCTCCATTTGGCTCAAAATGTTTTAAAAAAATCCCATCTCAAACTAGAGAAGGGATTTTTTGTGACGAAACATAGTCTTACAGAAAATAAACATCAATAATAAAAAGTAGCACTGGAACACAAATGAATATTACGATTGCAAAATTAATATGAAAATTTTAACATACAAAAGGAAATATATGTTAATTTTACTTAAAATAAAGGGATATTTTACTTTTCCTAGAATAATTTAAAATGATTAAAAGATTACGATACTTCATTTAGATCTAAAATATTAGAAGGAGGTAATGAGACATTAAAAAAATATTAATATTGTGGCTAATAATCGGTGCCTTTTTAGTAGGTTGTTTGAGTATCCCTGAGACAGAACCAACCCCAGTTCATCCGTTATTTTCCGCTCATGAGAACAAGTATTCTTTATTAATGGTACTAGAAACAGAAAAGACAGATTATAACAAATGGTTGGAAGATAACGAAATAACTAATGTTAAGACGATACATGGTCGAACTTCTTTGGAACATACAAATGGTGAATACAAGTTTTTAGAGTTAGAAAAATCTCCAGCATATGTTGTATTCGATACTAAAGATATTGTGTATAAAACGTACAGCGAGGAAGAATTGATTAAATTTTTAAAAGAAAACAACCCAAATTAGTCAGCCAATTGGAGCTTTCGTTATAGAATCTAAAAAAGTCATATCATTGATATGGCTTTTTGTTTATACTACTTGCACATAATTAAGCAGAAAAGACTACTTACATATGTTGACTGCAAACTAGCATCTTTATAATTCATGCAAGAATTTGTCAATCTCTTTCCTTGAGTTTAGTATTATTACTCGTTTTTCCGACTTCAAATCTTTCAGCATTTTTCTAAATTTTTTCTTCCGTCCTTTATATGTCGTCCAAATAAAATGTAAGAAGCCCCATTCCATTTGTTCTGTACAACCTTCGGCACGGTCTTCTCTCTCTTTACCTAAATGTGTTAGCCAACGTTTTAGCACTTGATAGATCGCAAACCATCTCGGAAGCTCAATGTATATAATTGTATCGGCATATGGCAAGCGTTCATTCATCGTGCTGCTATAATTTCCATCAATAACCCACTTTTCATTAGCTACAATCTTTTTTTGTCTTTCCCTAAATTGATCTTCACTAGCTTCCTTCCAACCTGGATTCCAATAGTGACAATCTAAATAATAGACAGGTATATTTAATTTCTTTCCGAGATTTCGTGTTAACGTAGATTTACCAACTCCAGCCGAAACTCCAATTACCATAATTCTTTCCATATCGCTCTACCCCCCCCATGACAAAAAACAGGTTAAAACATTATATGTTTTAACCTGTTAGTGCTTTTCTATATTATTTAGCTTCTAACATCGTTCTAGCATCTATTGTTTGAAAGCCTTGCGCTTCTGCAACAGCTGGATACGTTACGAAACCATTCATAGTGTTAATTCCATGTAGTAATGCTTCATTATCTAAACATGCTTGTACATAACCTTTATTTGCAATTTGTACAGCATAAGGAACTGTCACATTAGTAAGTGCAATTGTTGATGTACGAGGTACTGCACCTGGCATATTTGCAACTGCGTAATGAACGACACCGTGTTTTTCATAAGTAGGTGCATCATGTGTTGTGATGCGATCTGTCGTTGCAAAAATTCCACCTTGGTCAATTGCAACGTCAACTACTACTGAGCCTGGTTTCATTGACTTAATCATATCCTCAGTAACTAAGCGAGGCGCTTTAGCACCTGGAATTAATACTGCACCAATAACTAAATCAGCTTCTCTAACAGCGTCTGCAATATTAAAAGGATTAGACATTAATGTATTAACTGAATTTCCGAAAATGTCATCTAATTGACGTAAACGCTCTGGACTTAAGTCTAAAATAGTTACGTCTGCACCTAGTCCAATTGCCATTTTAGCAGCGTTCGTTCCTACGACACCACCACCGATAATCGCAACTTTACCACGTCTTACTCCTGGTACTCCACTTAGTAAGATACCTTTTCCACCATGTGGGCGCTCTAAAAATTGTGCACCAATTTGAGAAGCCATACGACCTGCAACTTCACTCATAGGTGTTAAAAGAGGTAATGAACCATTTGTAGCTTGTACAGTCTCATAAGCAATTCCAACGACTTTATTTTCAATTAACGCTTTTGTTAGTTCCGGTTCTGGAGCTAAATGTAAATATGTAAATAAAATTAATCCTGGATAAAAATACCCATACTCTTCTGGTAATGGCTCTTTTACTTTCATAACCATTTCCATTGACCATGCATCTGCAGCAGTTTCAACAATTTGTGCTCCTGCTTCTATATATTGTTCATCTGTGAAAGAAGAGCCTAAACCTGCCCCTGTTTCGATAAATACTTCGTGACCATTTCTAACTAAAGATACTACTCCCGCTGGCGTCATAGCCACACGGTTTTCATTGTTTTTAATTTCAGCCGGTACTCCTATACGCATGAAAAAAACCTCCTAAAAAAACATAATATTTATGATGTCCATTCATTAGTTGCTTAAAACCTTTTTAAAAGCATTATTACTATAACACCAAACTTCTAAAAGCGAAATAGTGAAAATAAAAATAAGTTATTTTTAGAAAATTATGTATAATGACTAGGGATGTAAGCACTTACATTATACACTACTTAAGGAAATGGACAAAAGCTTGTCCAGCAAGTCCTCCAACAAATACAAAGCCTATACCGATAATAAAAGTACTTGCTCCATAAAATAGAGTTCGCTTCCATCTTCCTCTTTGTAATATATGCAAAGATTCATACATAAAAGTTGAATACGTTGTAAATCCACCTAAAAATCCTATTGAAATTATCAAGGCAATAAGTGACTCTGAAATACCAAAAACAAAACCAATGATAAATGAACCTAATACATTAATAGCAAAAGTAGCATACGGGATGTATTGGTTATTAATTTTCTCCATCTTATTAGTTATTACAAACCTTAACGTCGCACCTAGTCCACCAGCTAGTGCAATAAAAAGAATATCCATTATTGTTTCACCTGATTATTAGTTATTTTTAGCGTAATTCTATATCCGAGTATTGCAATCAATAAGCCACATAAATAACTTATCACCATGTATAAAAGAGCTTGTATGTATTCTTCATTTGTCAGATAGATTGATACTTCTAAAGCTAGTGCTGAAAAGGTGGTAAGAGCACCAAATAAACCAGTAGCAATAAAAGCTTTAGTTTCATCTTCTAATCGAAAAGTGTGAGTTGCAAGCGTATAAAAAATGATTAATCCTAACGTCCCTAGCATATTTACTGTAAATGTAGCAAAAGGAAAACTAGTCTGATTGAAAAGCAGCATGCTGAAATATCTCAATACCGTACCTAAAGCACCTCCAACAAAAACTGCAACAAGTTTTGGCATCTCCCCCACCCTCCTCTTCTAGCCACTATAACATAATATGCCAATTATTTAATCGCTTATTTACAATGAAAAAAACTTGAAATAAACTTAGGGAAACGAACGAACTAAAGGGGAAATAAATGACTACTAATACGAGAACAAATTCGAGTGCGATAGAAAAGTTCGGTCTTGATGCCGTGCCAGCACATTTAAAAACTACTTCTTGGTACAATTACTTTTTTATTCAAATAGCCATTTCCGTGAATGCGGGTAATGTTTTAGTGCCAGCGTTAGCTGTCTTAGAAGGTGGACTTTCAGCTCCAGCAGCAGTTTTAAGTACATTTTTAGGAGGGTTACTTGCTTTTTTCTTTGTCTCTTTATTATCAAAGCCTGGAGCAACGGATGGGATTCCGTCGCAATATGCCATTCGGACATTTTTAGGAACTAAGAATGCTCGATTTTTCGCCTCACCAGTTCGAACATTAACTTCATTATACTGGTTTGCTGTACAAACGATTGGTGGTACATATATTATTGTTGAGCTTTTTCAACGGGCGTTTAATATTAAACTTCCGTTTATTGCAACAGCTTCTGTCCTTTCTATACTTATTGGCCTGCTCGCATTAGTTGGATTTCATGCGATAAAAAAGATAACTACAATGTTTCTACCACTACTTCTTATAGGTGGAATTATCATGTTATACCTACTATTCACTGGCTTTGAAGGACAACATTCGTTTGCCATAGCTTTTGGAAAAGGACAAGACGATCCTTTAACGATGATATTTTATGCGAGTTTAGCATTTGTTCAGTATGTCTCAGGTGTTAGTAGCGCTTCAGATTTATCACGCTATGCAAAAAGTGAGCGTCATGCTTTTTGGGGGCTATTAAGTGGTAATAGTCTTGGATTTATTATGACTGCAATGCTCGGAGCTTATAGTGCATCCCTTGCTGGTAACTGGAATCCTTTTGTAACAACAAGTAGATTAACTGATTCTGTTTTACTATTAACAATTATTTTTCTAACAGCTGTTATTTCGTTAATAAATATAAATTTAAGTAACGCTTATACGGCCGGTTTTAGCTTATTAAATACCTTCTCATTTCTTGGACGAATTAAAAGTGCTGTCATTATTATGCTAATTGGGACGTTATTAAGTATGATGCCTACGCTTGTAGATGAAGCTAAAATATTTATTTCAAGTTTAGGTGCTGTTGTTATCCCTTTATCTGCCGTTATAGTTACTGATTTTCTTCTAAGTAAACATGAAAGTTATACACGGCAATATTACCCGCTAAACCGAATAGCCTTATACTCCTTAATAGTTGGAACAATTTTGTATATTGTAATTCCAAATGAACTGTCACCTGGATTTATTACGTTTGTCATCACTGCAATTTTTTATATAATTGTCAGCAAAATCTTTGGTAAAGGGAAATTTAAAAATGAAGTTATCTGAGCATATCTTACAAAGTTTTGCTATAAAGGGAGAGAAAGTACCCTTGCTTGGGGGACAAAACACTTCTGTAAAAGTCGGGAATGTTGTATTCAAACCTATTGATGATACAGTTCACTATGAATGGATATCTTCTGTTATTGAAAATCTTTCACCTAAAGGTTATCGCCTTGCTAAGCCAGTTAGAGATACGCATGGATTTTTTGTCAATGACGGTTGGATATGTAATACGTTTGAAAGCGGGCAAGAAAAAGACGGGTGTGTGAATGAAAAATTATACGTTTCAAGACTTTTCCATCAGGATTTAACTCACATATCTGTTAATAATTTTCAGCAACCTCGGAATGCTTGGGAAACTGGGCATCAAGTAGCATGGCAACAAGAAGCGATTCCCGAAGACATCTCGTTTGAAGCAAAGGTAATAATTAAAGACCTGCTAGCAAAGGTAACTCTTAAAAACCACTATAACAAACAAATTGTGCACGGCGATTTATCTGGAAATGTTCTTTTCCATAAATCTTTACCGCCGTTAATTATTGATTTTTCACCAACAGTTGCACCAGTTGAATATGCAGAAGCAATATTGGTCTGTGATTGTATTGCCTGGCAAGGAAGTATGGTTAGTGAATTAAATGTTTTACCTCTTAATGATTATTATGAAATGATTATTCGGGCAATTGTATTTAGACTGACTGTAGCAGCTATTTTTTCTAAGAATAATAAAGATAACTTTCTTAATGAATATGAATGTTTTAAACCAATCATTGATTTCGTTAAATAAAAGCGGCCTTTATAAATGGCCGCTTCTTTTTGTTATTGATTTTTAATCGCTTTTTCATGGTCTATTTCTTCTTCAATAGCAATTGGCGTAACATTTCCGCTATTATATGCATTTGTTAATAACGCATTGAAAGTTAGCTCTGAAGCTGCCTCATTATCGTAAAAGAACTTTTGTTTTTCAATTTTTTCTTTATTCTCTGCCATCTAGTTGCACCCCCTAGGTTGTATTACACGTATTTTCTCCGATTGAAAGGTATTCATTCGTCATGTAAAATGGAAACGAGTGGAGGGGTTCGAATGAGCTATACTTTCGAGTACGATAATAGGTTAGGAATTACGATTCCAGATTTACATAAATTTTGGGACCAATATTCCAAAGAAGAACAAGCGGAAATATTATTTAAGTGGGAAAAAATCCGTGGTACCATACCTGATCGAATTAAAGATCTTGAAATAGAAATAAATAATAAACAAGAACAACTTAACGTTGAAGAAAACTTCGAAAAATCATGTCAACTAAACTCTGACATTGCTGAGCTCGCTTCAATAATTAATGACTTATGGTTGTGGTTTAGAGCAAACCAGCGAATTGATAGTGGTAAAACTCACGCGTAAATAGGAAAGCGAGTGCCTTTAGCGGAAATAACCTGCTTGCTGTTATTAAAAATCCGAGCTCATCCAGATAGAATTTCTGAATGAACTCGGATTCTTTTGTTTCTGTCCCAACCACATCTTCTTACTTTCTTTCAAATAATAGACGTTTCTGATAAAATTTTTGTGCAAACTCGGTAATTTCCTTCGTGAATTTATAATTAATACCTGCACCGAGCGCGATACTTAAAAATGGAATGTTATCTTTTGATCGACAGGAGCGAATAAACAATAGTTTCAAAAATTGTAGAGCACCGACTGTTACCGTGTTAATGTTTGAAAAATTCTCTTCTCCCTCGTAAAAAAAAGCATCTTCTTCTACCTTACTTACTTCTTTCCAAAGCCTATTCCAAGCTTCACCTTTCATCCTTTTTGGCATGATTGATGCATGAAACACTTTTAAAGAAATCATTAACTCCGATGGAATATTAATATCATATCCATAGCTGATAGAAACATTTTGGATTGCCCGTAAATTTAATATAAACGTGAATGGTAAGTCTGCAATTGTAAATCCTCCACCATAGCCTGTTAATCCACCTTGCACAAGTGACAGCAACCGCTGTTTTGCAACATCTTGTTCTGCCATGTAAATAATTTGATCAATCGGCAAGCTTCTAATATCGGATAATTCTCTAACATTTGTATCAAAAGTTCTTGCTTTGCGAATATAATATAACTTTTTTTCATGGAGTGATTGCGAGTTTTCAATAAAAGCATGTAAGTGGAAAAGATACGTATCTATTTTAGACAAAAAAGCTTCCCTTTTTGCTTTGTCTATTTTACGAAAAGCAGCACTTATCCATTTTTCATAATATTGTTCAAAATCATTAGGAAAATAATTGAGCAACTCCATCTCCCAATCTTTAATTTCATTCATTAATTGCTCATCACGAGTAATCTTCATTATCATTTCCCCCCAATAAAAAAACACCTATGATTTATTGTACTCATAGGTGCCTATCTTTTATGATGTTAAACGTATAGTATCTCGTGCAATCATCACTTCTTCATTTGTTGGAACGATTAAAACTTTAACCGGGGAATGAGGGAAGTTAAGGAAAACTTCTTTTCCTCTTACTTTATTTAAAGCTGGATCCCAATATACTCCCATAAATTCTAACCCTTTTAATACTCGTGCACGGATGACATCACTATTTTCGCCAATTCCGGCTGTGAAAATTATTGCATCCACTCCATGCATTCTAGCAGCATATGATCCGATATACTTATGAATACGAGAAGCGAATACTTCTAATGCAAGCTCCGCTCTTTTATTACCACGTTCCGCTTCAAATTCAATGTCTCGTAAATCACTTGAAAAGCCTGATACTCCTAAAATTCCACTCTTTTTATTTAAGATATCTAGTACTTTCTCAGCAGTATTATCTGTTTTTTCCATAATATAAGGAATGAGTGCTGGGTCGATATTACCTGATCTAGTCCCCATTGTTACACCAGCTAAAGGTGTGAATCCCATTGAGGTATCGATGGATCTCCCACCTTCTATTGCAGCAATACTAGCACCATTTCCTAAGTGGCAAGAAATAAGTCGCAATTGTTCTAATGGTCTTCCTAAAAGCTGTGCTGTTCTTTCTGATACATACTTATGTGAAGTCCCATGAAAACCGTATTTACGGATACCATAATTTTTATAGTATTCATAAGGTAAGCTGTATAAGAATGATTGTTCAGGCATTGTTTGATGAAATGCTGTATCGAAGACAGCAACCGCAGAAACGTGTGGTAAAACTTCTTTAAAAGCTCTAATCCCTACAAGGTTAGCAGGATTATGTAACGGTGCTAATTCTGAAATTTCTTCTATTTTAGCGATGATTTCATCGGTAATTACGACAGAGTCTGAAAATACTTCTCCGCCATGGACAACACGATGCCCTATGCCATCAATTTCATCTAAAGAAGAAATAATATTAAAATTGATTAACTTTTCCAACAACATATTCACAGCTACACTGTGATCAGGAATATCTGTTGTCTCTTCAACTTTTTTACCATCAACATAAATGGAGAAAATCGAATCATTTAATCCAATACGTTCAACCACACCTTTTGTAAGTACAGTTTCTTTTGGCATTTCTAATAATTGAAACTTTAGTGAAGAACTCCCTGCGTTGATTGCCATTATTTTAGCCAAAATATCAAACTCCTTTTTCTATCGTGTGCTCCATTCTTTCGAAAACCAATCATTCATTTGCGCCATCATGCTTTCCATTGCCTTCATATTCGAGAATTTAGGTAAATCTGCTAGGAGCACCTGATGTGGTTGCTTTGCTGTAGTTCCTTTTTTCTGGAGTATAAGTATACTTTTTGCAAACTTCTCATTTTTAAACAGTGAAAGTGGTAATTTTAATAATCCAATAATATATGCATTTTCACGAAGATATTTGTTTAATTTTTCAGCCTGCTCCCCTTCAAAAGTGAAGTTAGGTATCATTAATAAACAATATCCATCATCTTTAACGTAATTTAAACTTTGTTCAATCATTAAGTAGTGTGAGTATGAGTGACCTTTATCTGCTTTTAATTTATACGTTTTAGCAACTGCATCGTTTGGATAATAGCCAAGCGGTAAATCTGAGACGATAAAGTCCGTTTTTGATAAATATAAAGGTTTAAAACTATCTTGATGATATAACTCAATCGAATTTTCTTGTAAATTAGCATTGGCATAGCATAGTTTTAATAATGTTTCATCGACATCAGATCCAAATCCTGCAATCTTCTTCTTCGAATTATTTATTAAAGCAGACATTAAATTGCCCGTTCCGATTGCTGGATCAAACAAAGAAAATTTCTCTTTTGATTCTGTCATTTTATTTAATAAATAGCTTAAAAATAAAGCAACAGCATCTGGCGTCATTTCATGGTGTGGCTGTGTTCCTTCCTTCATACCTTTTAAAATTGCTAGCTGAAATGCTTTGCGAATTTCGTCTTTACTATATGATTCTAACTGTTCTTTTTCATATTCCTTCTTTAATTGCTGTTTAAAGACCTCATTATGCGCGTGAATTTCCCCATGAAAAATATTTTCACTCGTTTCAATTAAGGCTTCAAGGTATGTAATATCCATTTCTTTTTGAATTAATGTGGCAGTATTGTCAAATAAATAAAATAATTTTTCATATGTAACAACTGTATTCATGAAAGTTACTTCCCCCATTAAGGTATTTTGCTCATTTTTGTATTTTAGCACGAAAAAAGAAAAAGCTTCAATGAAGTTGCCGTCATTGAAGCTTAAAATTAAAATTCTGTCTTATTTAGCTGCTTTTGCTGCCGCTACTGCTGCTTCGTAATTTGGATGATCTGTACCTTCAGCAACATACTCAACATATGTAACATTATCATTACTATCAATTACGAAAATCGCACGCGCTAATAAGCGAAGGTTTTCCATTAGAACGCCATAACCTTTAGCAAATGAAAGGTCGCGGTGATCTGATAAAGTCTTCACATTATCAATGCCATTAGCTCCACACCAACGTTTTTGTGCAAAAGGTAAATCAGCACTAATTGTTATAATATTTACGTTATTTAAGCTAGCAGCTTCTTCATTAAATTTACGAGTTTGTGCATCACATACTCCTGTATCAATAGAAGGTACTGAACTGATGATGCGAACAGTTCCTGCTGTATCATTTAAAGAAACTTGCGACATATCATTTGCTAATACTGTAAAATCAGGTGCTTTGTCTCCAACTTTCACTTCATTACCTGATAATTGCAAAGGATTGCCTTTCCATGTAATCTGTGCCAATTTTATCTCTCCCTTTTATAACTTCTTCTCTTTGATTTTAGCGAAAGAGTGTCTCTACGTCAAAAATCTAGATCTTGTTTTTTCTGCGTATTCGATGTGACATTGTTACTTTCGCGATTATTAGATTTGTCTGACGATTTTTTACCAGACATCATCCCTTGAATTTTCTCAACAACTTGAGGAGCAAAATCAATTAACTTTTCAACTAAATGAGTTTGTTCATCAACATGGACCATTTTAACTCCTGATGAATTTACGATTAAAAAAGCGATTGGCGTAATTGAGACACCACCACCACTTCCTCCGCCGAAAGGATGATCTGAAGAATTTTTCTGTTCTGTTCCGCTTCCTTGTGAATTTTGTTTCCCTTGCGATTGGGCACTAAATTCACTGCCTCCAGCAACAAAACCGAATCCGACTTTAGATATTGTTAAGATAACACTTCCATCCGGTGTTTCTACTGGATCACCGATAATCGTGTTAACATCAATCATTTGTTTTAAGTTTTCCATGGCTGTCTTCATTAAACCTTCAATTGGATGTTGTTCCATGATGTTTTCCCACCTTTCCAGTATTTTACTACCCTAATGGCTGCGAAAATAGCATGCCCAATTCTGAAGGAAATCATACATTGTAACCTCGTCTGAGATGTTTTCATTTGAAACAGCGGATAGATGGAAACTTCCGGTTTTGTTTGCACCTTTAAGAGGTTGGATAGAAGTCCATATATACTCCCTTTCACACCCCATAATAGCCCAACAGCAATTGCAGTTTGCGAAGCATCACCTGTACCTAAATGGCTATCCCATTGAAACTTTTTTAGTTCCACGTGCTTTAAAAACTTTTTTATAATTTTATTAAAACCAATAACTTTTTGCAGAAATTCCTTTGCTTCTTTTAATTTATTTAATAATTCCGTTGGAGTTAACTTAATATCTTTTTCTTCTTTTTCTTTATCGCTATTTCGCTCTGTTTTTTCTTTCTTGAAAACTAAGGAAGGAGAATTTTCTTCTACTTTCATCAATGGAATATTTACGTTGTAAGAAAGCAATCCATACCAAGCTTTCATTGTAATACCTAAATGATCATTATCTTGTTCGTGTAAATAATAAATACTGATATTTAGTTTTGTTAAGATGATTATTAAAATAAATATAATTAGTGCACTTGCAATCCACAAATACCATGGCATACAGCAATCTCCAACTCCTTTCGTTTCCATTATCAACATCCGGTAAATATAATAAACTTAAAAGATAAGCAAGTTTCTACATGATTTTTTCAAATTGTAATAAAATAACTAAGTACTCGTAGATAGAATCGGAATAATAAGGTAGGTGCATTATGTTAGAAAGAAGAAATATTTACTTCTTTTATAAAGAAGATCCTTTGTTAAAAGAAAAAGTAGATGAAATCATTGAAATCATGAGTAAGTACCAATTCTCTGTAGTTAATGAACCTACAGATGCTGATATTATTGTTAGTTTTGGAAATGACGGATCATTTCTGCAAGCTGTACGTAAGACAGGCTTTCGTGAAGATTGCTTATATGCTGGCATTGGCGTTCATGCTAAAAACTTTTATTGCGACTTCCATGTCGAAGATATTCCTGGAATGATTGCAGCGATGTTAATGGAAAAAATAGAAGTTCGTCGTTATCCAACAATAAAAGTAACTATTGATAACTCGCTTGAGTTTTATTGTTTAAATGAAGTTTCCATTCGCTCTGCAATAATAAAAACATTAGAAATGTCAGTATTTATTGATGATTTATATTTTGAAACATTCCGTGGTGATGGACTAATTGTTTCTACTCCAACTGGTAGTACAGCATACAATAAGTCACTTAACGGTGCAGTCGTTGATCCAATGCTAGAGTGTGTCCAAGTTAGTGAACTCGCATCAATTAATAATAATACGTATCGAACATTAGGATCTCCGTTTTTATTAAGTGGAAAACGGGCATTAACGTTAAAGGTAACGCAAGATGGTAATGATTATCCGATTATTGGAATGGATAATGAAGCCGTAAGTATTAGAAATGTCCATGAAGTGAAAGTAGAATTAACAGATAAGAAAATCAAAACGGTAAAATTAAAAAACAACTCCTTTTGGCATAAAGTACAACGAAACTTTTTATAACTTGGTAAAATTGGAAAAGCACGTGCGATTCTTCCCTAATTTTCAGCACGTGTTTTTGTTATGACAAATGGATAAAACTTGATGAAACAGGTGATTTTATGGTACTTTCAATGCTGTATACATCGGCAAATGAACGCGAAAGGAAGTTAAAAATATGACAAAACAACATATCGGCGTATTAGGTGTTGGAGTAATGGGGAAAAGTTTAGCATTAAACTTTGAGAGTAAAGGATATTCTGTATCTCTTTATGACGTTTTTTCAGAAACAACAAAGAACATAATTGCATCCAACCCTAATAAAAACCTTAAAGCGACTTTCTCTGTTGAGGAGTTTATTAATTCATTAGAAGTTCCACGAAAAATTCTACTTATGGTTAAAGCAGGAGAAGTAACGGATAAAGCGATTGACTCGTTATTACCTTTCTTATCTGAAGGTGACATATTAATAGATGGCGGTAACACGTTATTCATAGATACGATTCGCCGTAATAAAGCATTGCAAGAAAAAGGAATTAACTTTATCGGTGCAGGTGTATCTGGTGGAGAAGAAGGTGCACTTAAAGGACCAGCAATTATGCCTGGGGGACAACGTGAAGCTTTTGATCTTGTGAGACCTCTACTAGAAGATATCGCTGCAAAAGTAGATGGTGACCCTTGTTGTACATATATTGGTCCAGATGGTGCTGGGCATTACGTTAAAATGGTACATAACGGAATTGAATATGGTGATATGCAGTTAATTTGCGAAGCATATTTCCTTTTGAAAAATACATTGAACCTATCTTATGAAGAGTTACACAAAATTTTCGCGGAATGGAATGCTGGCGAATTAGATAGCTATTTAATGGAAATTACTGCAAACATCTTCACAAAAGTAGATGAAGAAACTGGCAAGCCACTTGTTGATGTTATTCTAGATACAGCTGGACAAAAAGGTACTGGAAAATGGACAAGTAAGGATGCCCTTGATTTAGGAGTACCACTTCCAATTATTACTGAATCTGTATTTGCTCGCTTTATTTCTGCGATGAAAGAAGAGCGTGTCAAGGCTAGTAAAGTTTTATCAGGACCTAATAAGCCATTTACTGGTGATAAAAATGAATTTATTGAATCTGTAAGAAAAGCTTTATATATGAGTAAAATTTGTTCATACGCTCAAGGGTTTGCTCAACTAAAAGCTGCATCAGAAGAATACAATTGGGACTTACAATATGGTAGTATTGCGATGATTTTTAGAGGTGGATGTATTATCCGTGCTGGCTTCTTACAAAACATTAAAGAAGCATATGATCGCGATGGAAATCTTGCAAACTTAATGCTTGATCCTTACTTTAAAGAAATTGTTGAGAGCTATCAAACGGCCTTAAGAGACACTATTTCAACTGCAGTACAGCACGGTATTCCCGTTCCTGCATTATCTAGTGCATTATCTTACTATGATAGCTATCGTACGGAAACGTTGCCTGCAAACCTTTTACAAGCACAACGTGACTATTTCGGAGCACATACGTATAAGCGCATTGATAAAGAAGGAACGTTCCATACTGACTGGTTAAAATAGAAAAGCTGAAGCAATCGGTTAGCGGCGTAAAAACTGGAACGCTCTGATTAAGATAAAGGATACATCGAAATGGAAAGGCGACTGTTCATCAACT
>NZ_NPIA01000003.1:300000-392329 GCF_002262935.1 Lottiidibacillus patelloidae
ATGGAGAAGAAAGGATACTTTTATAAATTGAAAAAAATAGAGGAAAATATAATTAGTAGCTAGTGATTTAGGCCGGACTCAAGTAGAAGAGGCTGCTGTAATTATATTAACTTTCATCTAGTAGACTTTATATATATTTCGGTTCGTTAATAGTAGGCTACGGTTATCCCTAGTCTACTTTTTCTAATATGTTTAATTTTAAATCATCTGATAATGCGCAGATATACAAACAATGAATCAAATTAGTAAAAATATATTTAAGAGCGTTGATAATTTATATGTTGAAAAGGAAATGGAATCAAAGAATGAAATCAAAAACAATGATTATTCAGATGAGAAAAAGAAAAGTTATTTTTATGTTTCAAAAAGCAAAGATGATTTTACCTACTTTAATGTTGTAGAAATATATTATAATGGTGACCAAATGCTTATTGACCGTTCTGTTTTGGAGCATGCATGGTCAAACAGAAACAATATTAATTATTTAGAAGATGTGGAAAGTTATAAGAATGCTTTGAGAAAACAAGAGCAGAAGAATAGCCTTTTTATGACTGTCAGAGCAGCTGGATATACTGATTCAAGTGCTTTAGGTGTAAGATTTCATGGAAATTGGCTTCGGCATAAATCAATATTTTCTTATACTTTAGAAGGTTATTTACCAAATCACTATTCGCATGTTTCCTTTAGAATGCATAGTAAATGGACATACCTATTATCAGAAAAATTATCAGGAGGGAAACGCGTTTGGGCTAATGTATCACTAACAGAAGTAATACCGAATAATACAAGTACCACAGATCGTCCATTCTTTGTTGAAGATGCTTGGTTTTGGTCAGAAGTATATAGTCCACATGCAAGCGTGAAAAGTTATGCACCTACAAATACGCCTAAAGAGGAAACTTTAACTTACGGATGGGGCATAGATGCTACTGGCGGAATTGAAGGTAAGACAGGTTCAGCCTCTGTTACTGTAGGTGCAAGCTATTCAAAATCACTTGCGACCACTCAAATCGAATATTACACAAATAAATACACAGAATCATCTTATAACGGGACGACTTTCCATATGGATTTTAATGGGAATAATCCCTATACAAGAAATCATTCTGAGCACACAAGTGTAACTTTCTCAGAAGCTTCATCAACCAGGAATTCTGTTCTCTTCTATAATAAGATGAAGTATATGGTTGATGGACAAAATTGGCTTATTACTAACAAAACACTTGAATCATCTTGGTTTGGAACCACTGTTACCTATGATCCTTATTGGAGCAATTATCAGTTGAAATAGCGATTTGTTAAATGAAAAGATTTAAAGCAGAAGCAGATGAAGGATTCTTAGAATCACTAATACTGGACAAATAAAAAGCTAATTTATACCATTAGGAGGGTAGACTGGCTTAGTGATAAGCGACTTAGTGCTATTTGGTATGCTCAAAATAATAGAATCTCATCAATAGAAGAAAGTAATTTCACATAAGGGATGTAATGAAATGGTGCAAAGCCATTCAAAAGAATTATATACAGGTTTTTGATATATAGAGTTATTGTTAAAATATAAATTCATGCTTGAGCCGTATTCATTACGAACTCCACATTGTATATTTTGTTGTTACGCGTATACTATAGTATAGTTGAATCAGTATGGAATGAGGTGTTTTATTTGACTAAGAATAAGAAAGTAAAGATCGGTATTTCGATTGCGATAATTTCTTTGATTGTACTTTCTTCTGTTTTTATTGCAAGTGCATTTGTGCTAAACCGGCCAGCTATGTCTTCCATTTCTTTCAAAGGTTATGATGATGGCATAAAACTTGCAGATAGGAATGGTAATTATACATCTTTAAATATTAATAAGCAATTAAATGCAGACTTTTCTTTAGAATTGAATAATGTATACTTAGGCATTAAGCGAATCATTATCTCTTATACGCTAACAAGTAAGGGCGGAAAAATCCCTTCGGATTACAAAAATGAAGAAATATCAAATAAATGCAGTATTTCTATTGATGGTAAAAAATACGATATTGTTGATGTGACTTTAGCTTCAAATGTAATTGAAGGCGGCACTTTAGAAGGCGCGTTATTATTAGATGAAAGCAACTACGGAACAGATTTTGTTTTGTCAGAGAATTCTGTTTTCAATGTATCCTTTAACAATTTACTGAATATAAATAAAGATATAGATTTCGAATTTCAAGTGGATATGCCGAATATTTCAAAGGATCAGATAAATTTCGATTTTAAGTATAAAAATAAAAAATATACTATTAAATCAATAGAATTAGATTCTATAACTACTACATTAAATTTTTCAAAGGCAGTTAATATCAAAGATATGAAGATTGTTCAAAATAATGAAACTTATGATGCAATTACGGTTTCTAACAAAGGTCAACATTATATTAGCTTTCCGGCGGTCCAAAGAGGAATCCCTTTTACTATTTATATTGGCAATGAAAAATTACATACCTCTACTCATGAAAGAATTTATGCACACACTTTTGATTGAAACCATAATAATTTAAAAGAAATAAGCTTTTATTGAAAAGCTCTGTGATTTGCGCAGAGCTTTACCTAAATATAATGGTGGCCTACTGCACAAGTAAGAGCCTGATTTTTGCGTATTAGTATCATTTTTCTATCAAAACACATGTGGAGTGTGTAGTTTCTCTAGTGAGAAAATAATATATAATCACTTACCTGTTCCCTCAAATAATCCATTTTGAGGGACTTTCTATTTATATAAATAGGTCTAATAGGTAGGCATCTTATAATCTTTTCTCGATTAGAGTCTTTTTATCAACTCAAGCTGGTCTGAAATATCATCGTTTTTACTGGTCTGAAGTGTAGAAGTTTGAAAACTTATTGTTAAAATTGTTTGACCTACTAGTTCAATTCACAAATAATGAAAGAAAATTGCTTAGTTTCAAATTACACAGTAGTTTAATTTCAACCACAAAAAACATCTTGTAATGAGTTACAAGTCAAAAATGAATGAACCGTAGGTTCAACCAGGAAGTAGAGTTATCAGTTGTAGTTAGCGACTTAATATATGTAAGAGTCAATAATAAATGGCAATATGTATGTGTATTTGTGGACCTTTTTAATAGAGAGCTTATCGGTTATAGCGTTGGTCCAAACAAAGGTGCAGCATTAGTTTATCGAGCATTCGCTTCTATTCAAAGAGACCTTCGTAAAATTCAATACTTTAACACAGATCGAGGAAGTGAATTTAAGAACAAATTGATGGATGGGGCACTTGATGCATTTGGAATCAAACGTTCACTAAGTATGATATGTTGCTTCAGCTACGACAATGCCGTAGCTGAAGCAACATTTAAATAATTAAAACTGAGTTTGTTAGAAAGCGTCACTTCACTAGTTTAGAACAGTTAACAGTAAAATTAAATGATTATGTACATTGGTTTAACAACCATAGAATCCATGGAACACTGGGCTACTTAAGCCCATTTGAATATAAACTTGAACACCTTAAGAAAATTGTCTAATTTAGTGTTGCCAATTCAGTTATCTGGACGGACTAACGATTATAAGAAACTTGGAGAGGTAGTAGTTCCTTATGCAGTTTATTATAAGAAGTAAGAGGGTTACTTATTGATCTGATTAGGTTTTTGTTTAGTTGACATAATATATATTATCGGAAGCAATTAAAAAAATCGATTTTATATCTCATAATCAAGGTAAACTTAAGATAATGAGATATCATAAAAAAACAAAACAATTAGTAAACGCGCTGAACGCTCACTAATTGCCTTGTTCAATTCATTATTTTCTTCCTTTTTTTCGTTCACTTAATGCTTGAACACCAATTTCAGCAAGCTTATTATGACCCTTTAATGACGGATGTATATCATTTGGATGTGTTTCAGTAGATATTAAATATGTGTCATGACCCCACCCAGAAAATGCACTATGGGCATCGGCATAAACTACATTAGTATAGTTGCTGCCTTGTTGTACAAGCTCTGCATTATATCCAGGTAATATCAATTCAAAAGTATGATAATTTAACCAATCTGTTGTACGATGAAATGGATTGTAAAAGTTATAAATTACTATCTTTGCTTTAGTAAGTTCCCTTATTTTCATAACAATTAAATGATGATTTGCTTTCATGTCAGCAAATGCTTCATCCAACGTCTTTGAGTTAGTAAAATAATAATCTTGCATTATATCATTAGCACCAATGTATAAAGAAATATATTTTGCATTACTAATTTTTACTTGATATTCGCTATCCGAAAGAATAAGCGCTAACAATTCATCAGATCTCAGGCCAACGATCCCTTCGTTTATTAAATCTAGATTTAGGTTACTAGCCATTAAACTTGGAAAAGCCTCGCCATGAGCATTGTCTCTTTGCTCTGTACCATCTAACAGATAGCCAAAAGTGATTGAGTCGCCTAAAGCAACAAGAGTTCCTCCAGTTGTTCCTGAACCTGGCTTTCCTTTAGCATAGGTAGTAGCCGAAAATACAGACATGAGTAATATTAATGCTGTAACTAACTTAAAAATTTTCTTTTGCAATAAACTATCCCCTTTACAAATAAAATTAACCTTATTCAGCACATAAATAAGTTTAAAAAATAAGGAAGAAAATATAGTACTGATGGTCTCTAAAAATATTACGTTTTTACTATTAACCTTACAATAGCTTCGACAAAACAAGTGCTTAAATTCTAAAACAACACAAAAACAACGCTAAAAATCTACAAACATAAGATGCATAATGTATTTTTGAAATCATTTTAGTTTACATAATAATATTATTGACACCAAATATAAAAAAACCCAAATCACAAGGATCTGGGCTTAATTCGTTATTAAATTTCTGTTTTAACTTCTTTTTTCATTGCAACTACTTCATTGTTATTTTTACTGTCGATTACAAAAGATCCGTTACTATAGCGATCTACTTTATTATAGTCAGAAGATTCCACAGTAACTTCCTCCCCTTTTGCAGTAACAAGCACTAACCTGTCGTCGTTATTAACAAAAATAACACTTACAAGTCGATGTGGGTTCGTTTTTAGTTCTTTTAACATCTTCTCTCCACGGTTTGCACGTGAAGTTTTGTTAAATTGCGAAATTGCCATCTTTTTGACTGCTCCACGTTGTGTTGCAACGATCATTTCTTGCTTTTCATCAGGATCAAAACATGTTCCAGAAATTACTTGATCTCCAGCTTTTAAGTTAATTCCTTTAACACCAGAAGCACGTTGGCCAACAATACTTATTTCATCTTCGCTAAACCATAAGCCATAAGAATAGCTAGTAGCAAGGAATACATCATTTTTACCATTTGTACGGTAAATATCAACTAAATTATCGCCTTTTTTCAATTTCAATGCCATTAGTGGCTTAGAATATCTAGTAGCTTGGTAATGTTTTAATTCCGTTTTCTTAACCATTCCTGCCTCAGTGATGAAAATTAAGTAATCTTCCGTCTCAAAATCACTTACTGGAATAGCTTTTAAGATTTCTTCGTCACGATCAATTTGAATGATATTCGCTACATGTTGACCTAAGTCTTTCCAACGAATATCAGGCAACTCATGAACAGGGATATATAAGTAGTTTCCTTTGTTCGTAAACAATAATAGTGTGTCAGTTGTATTCATTTCAAAGAAACCAAGCACTTCATCGGTATCTTTCATACCAAGTTCAGCTCCATTTGAGGCTGAATGCGAACGAAGACTAGTACGTTTTACGTAACCATCTTTCGTTACAGTTACAATAACATCCTCAGATGCGACCATTACCTCTAATTGAACTTTAATCTCTTCAATTTTATCTTGAATAACAGTAACACGATTGTTACCATATGTTTTCTTAATTTTTTGTAAGTCTTTACGTATTACATCTAAAAGTTTCGTGTCACTATTCAGAATTGCTGTTAATTGAAGAATTTTCTTATCTAGCTCATCCATTTCTGCTTGCAGTGCCGTAACATCCGTATTCGTTAAACGATATAACTGCAATGAAACGATAGCTTCTGCTTGTTCTTCCGTAAAAGAATATAAGGAAATTAAGTTATCTTTCGCATTTCGCTTGTCTTTTGAAGCACGGATAGTCGCAATTACTTCATCTAAAATAGATAACGCTTTCATTAGCCCTTCAACTACATGGTGTCTTTCTTTTGCCTTATTTAACTCGTAGTTAGATCGATTAGTAATAACCTCTTTTTGGTGATCGATATATGCTTGTAAAATCTTCTTTAATCCAAGTAATTTAGGTGTTTTATTGTGAATTGCTACCATATTGAAGCTATAAGATACTTGTAAATCAGTATTTTTGTAATAATAATTCAAAATACCAGTTGGGTTTGCATCTTTTTTAAGCTCAATTACGATACGTAACCCAGTACGGTCCGTTTCATCGCGGACTTCTGCAATTCCTTCAACTTTTTTATCAAGACGAAGTTCATCCATTTTCTTTACTAAGTTCGCTTTATTTACATCGTATGGAATCTCAGTAATGACAATTTGTTGTTTTCCGCCACGAAGGTCTTCAACCTCTGCTTTACCGCGAAGCACAACTCGTCCTTTACCAGTTTCGTAAGCTTGACGAATGCCATCTACTCCTTGAAGAATCCCTCCAGTTGGGAAATCAGGACCTTTTAGAACAGTCATTAATTCGTCGACTGTACAATCCTCATTTTTCATTTGCATTATGACAGCATCAATTACTTCCACTAAGTTATGTGGAGGAATATCAGTCGCATAACCAGCTGAGATACCTGTAGATCCATTAACTAATAGGTTAGGGTACATTGCTGGTAATACAACTGGTTCATTGATTGTATCATCAAAGTTTGGTATGAAATCGACTGTATTTTTCTCAATGTCACGTAATAATTCTGAAGCAATATTAGACAGACGTGCCTCTGTATAACGCATAGCTGCTGGTGGATCACCATCAACACTTCCGTTATTACCGTGCATTTCAATTAAGTAATTTCTAACTTTCCAATCTTGACTCATTCGTACCATTGCGTCGTACACGGAAGTATCACCATGTGGGTGATAGTTACCGATAACATTACCGACAGTTTTAGCTGATTTTCGGAAATTTTTCTCGGCAGTATTCCCTTCTTGGTACATCGCGTATAAAATACGTCGCTGTACTGGTTTTAAACCGTCCCTTGCATCAGGTAAAGCACGTTCTTGAATAATATATTTACTATATCGACCAAATCGGTCGCCAATGACATCTTCAAGCGGGAGGTCTCGGAAAACTTCTTGCTGCTCTGTCATCTTAATCCTCCTCTACTACCGTTAAATTTTCATTTTCTAAAATGTTTTTATCTTCGTTCATTCCAAAAGCTACATTACTTTCAATCCATTTACGTCTAGGTTCAACTTTATCACCCATTAACGTTGTAACTCGTCGTTCAGCGCGTGCCACATCATCTATCTTAACACGAATAAGTGTTCGTGTCTCGGGATTCATTGTAGTTTCCCATAATTGATCCGCGTTCATTTCTCCAAGACCTTTGTATCGTTGAATAATATAACCTCGACCAATTTTTTTAATGGCACCTTGTAATTCATCTTCATTCCAAGCATATTCAATAACTTCTTTCTTCCCTTTTCCTTTACTAACTTTGTAAAGCGGAGGAAGTGCAATGTATACTTTGCCAGCTTCAATTAGAGGACGCATATAACGATAAAAGAACGTTAGTAATAACACTTGAATATGTGCTCCATCTGTATCCGCATCGGTCATAATAATAATCTTGTCATAGTTTATGTCATCTACAGTGAAGTCTGAGCCTACACCCGCTCCGATTGCATGAATTATTGTATTGATTTCTTCATTTTTAAAGATATCAGCTAACTTTGCTTTTTCTGTATTAATTACCTTACCACGTAATGGTAAAACTGCTTGGAATTTACGATCACGCCCTTGCTTCGCAGACCCTCCGGCAGAGTCACCCTCAACTAGATATAGTTCATTTTTTTGTGCATTTTTAGATTGAGCAGGTGTAAGTTTCCCGCTTAACGTAGCATTGTTTCTTTTGTTTTTCTTACCAGATCTCGCATCTTCACGTGCTTTTCTTGCCGCTTCACGTGCTTGAGCAGCTTTAATTGCTTTTTTTATAAGCATGGAAGATATATCAGGATTCTCTTCAAAGAAATAAGAAAGTTGTTCTGACACGACACCGTCTACAGCAGATCGAGCTTCACTAGTACCCAATTTACTCTTTGTTTGTCCTTCAAATTGTAATTTTTCTTCAGGAATACGAGTAGAAATTATCGCAGTAAACCCTTCACGAATATCTGCACCTTCAAGGTTTTTATCTTTTTCTTTAAGTAATGCTACTTTACGAGCATATTCATTCATAGCTCTCGTTAAAGCTGTTTTCGCGCCTGATTCATGTGTCCCGCCATCTTTTGTACGGACATTATTAACAAAGGAGAGAACATTTTCAGAATATCCGTCATTAAATTGGAACGCAATTTCAACTTCAATTCCATTTTGCTCGCCTTCAAATGAAATGACAGGATGTAATGTATCTTTATCTTCGTTTAAGTAGGCAACGAAAGCTTCCACACCTGTTTCATAATGATACTCTTCTTTTCGTCCATCACGTTCGTCAGTAAGCGTAATTTTTAAACCTTTTAAAAGAAATGCCGCTTCACGTAAACGTTCACTTAAAATATCAAAATTGTATGTAGTTGTAGAAAACATCGTAACATCAGGTTTGAAATGAATCATCGTACCTGAATTTCTAGTTTTGCCAATTTTCTCTAACGTAGTTGCAGGTTTTCCACCATTCTCAAAGCGTTGGCGATAAATCATGCCATCACGCTTGATAGTAACTTCAAGCCATTCAGAAAGTGCATTTACTACAGAGGCACCTACTCCATGTAATCCTCCACTAGATTTATATCCACCTTGTCCAAATTTACCACCAGCATGAAGCACAGTTAAAATTACTTCAGGAGTCGGTTTCCCGGATGCGTGCATCCCTGTTGGCATACCACGGCCTTCATCTGTAACTGAAATACTATTATCTTTATGAATTACGACATCTATCTTATTTCCAAAACCAGCTAACGTTTCATCAACTGAATTATCAACAATTTCAAAAACGAGGTGATGTAACCCTCGACTATCAGTAGAACCGATATACATTCCAGGACGCTTTCGAACGGCTTCAAGCCCTTCTAAAACCTGAATAGCATCATCGTTATACTCTATTCCTTTTTGCTTAACCACTGTGTAATCTCCCTTCAATGTTGCAAAAACATCCGTTTCTCTGCATTTATAAACCATAGTGTACTAGAGGATTTATAAATTGTCACCATCAAATCAACTGTCTTTATATTAATTACTAAAATCAATTTTACCTATTTCTCCTAATTCCGCAACCATTTTTTAAATTTTCTGTCATTAAATATCCCCTGCTAATCTTCAAAAACAGGGGATATTTACTCTATTTTGTTAAAGCATGCTCTACTTTTATACATCTGTCCATTATTACTATCATGCCTTGCTCTTTTGCTAATTCGAATGCTTTTTCATCAATGACACCAAGTTGTGTCCATAAAACATCTGCTCCTATTTCTATTGCTTCTTTCGTAATATCATAAACAAACTCACTTCTTCTAAATACATTAACAATATCTATATGTTTATCAATTTCAGATAGGGAGTTATAAGCTTTCATACCTAAAATAACTTCTGCTTTAGGGTTAACAGGGATAATTTCATATCCACTTCTTTGCATTGCTTCAGATACCATGTATGACGTTCTAGTTGGATCATCTGAAAGTCCGACAACAGCAATCGTTTTCTTTTTTCGGAGAATTTCTCCTATTTCATCTCTGCTAGGATTTTCAATAGTCATCATTAATCACCTTTCAAACTAAATTATTATTTAAACATCACAAGTATTTTAGAAAATGGATATGTTTATTGTATTTAGCATAATATGGCGGATATGAATTCGTCAAAAGAATATTAAAGAGATTCAATAACACAAAGAGAAATACTACCTATGTTCTACTTAGTATGTAAACAATTATTAGTTACTTTTATTACCTAATCACAATAATAACTTGATAGTAACGGCTTTGTATCCTATAATTAAACAATAGTATCTGGAACAAAGGGGAATTATCAATGTACTACGATTACTTATTATACATAACAGCTTACTTGCTAGGATCAATTCCTTTTGCACTTATTGTTGGAAAGATTGGCTATGGAAAAGATATTCGCGAATATGGTAGTGGAAACCTTGGTGGAACGAATACTTTTCGTACTCTTGGCGTAAAAGCTGGTCTACTTGTATCTATAGCAGATTTACTTAAAGGTACACTAGCTGCTTTCTTACCAGTAATTTTTGCAATTAATCCTGAGCCTTCTCTTTTACTAGGAGTTATTGCAGTTATCGGACATGTTTATCCGGTATTCGCTAAGTTTCAAGGTGGTAAAGCAGTCGCAACATCTGGAGGTGTGTTTTTAGCATATCACCCTCTACTGTTTATTACTTCACTAATTGCTTTCTTTTTATTTTTATATTTAACAAAATATGTCTCATTATCATCGATGTTAACTGCTATTTATTCTTTAATTTTCTCTATCTTTATTAAGGATCTTTGGTTAATAGTTGCTGTATTATTACTTGGAATCTTTGTTTTTTATCGCCATCGTGCTAATATTAAAAGAATAATGAACAAAACAGAACCAAAAATTAAATGGCTCTAGCAACTGATTATTACTATTAGGCGTATACATATCATCTAGAATATGTACATATACTAATACATAGTGACTCGTCAGTATCGACAAATTAGGAGGTTGGTTTTATGGCATTTTCAAGAAAGGGCCCAGAACCTGGACCAGATGTAGAAACAAATGTATGGACTTGCAAAAAAGAGGATTGCAACGGTTGGATTCGTGAAAACTTTTCATTTGATAAAGAGCCTGATTGTCCTTTTTGCAAAGGTGAAATGGAAAAAGAAGTCCGCATGCTTCCTGAATTAGAAAACGAAGTAAGACGCTAAAAGAGATGAGGAATGAATCCTCATCTCTTTTTTTCATTGTTTTTTAATCTAATACCTTCGCTTAACAACATATTTTAGAACAATTGCTTAAAAAGGCTTACTCCTATAAGTTAATCCCCAGTATGCGCTTTAATACATTTATAGCTCCTAAATGATGACCTTCATGGTAAATTGCAAAGGTAAGTATTTCTTGAACAGTCGTAAATTCTCCATGAGTACCTGTTAGGAACGGCTTTTTTAGTTTTTCCTCTAACTTCCCTGTTAATAATTGCTCGATTTCAGATGGCTGTTTCGATAAATGTATGGTTATTTCTTTGATGGTTGGCGGTACCTCTTTCCAGTTATCAGGGCTAGTTTTAGGGGCGAAATACGATATATATTCATCTTGCAGTTGTAACGGTATCCCAACAAAACGATTTACTAAAAGACTTTGAGCAGTAAAAATATGTCCAAACTGCCAACGTAAGTTGTTTGTAGACCCATTTGGTACTTCATCTAATAAATCTGTTGGTATTGTCTTTATTGCTTTTAAAGTAAGGCTTCTGGCAAAATGTAATTGATTAAATAACAACTTTTCATTCATTGCATCATCTCCATTTGCTGTTTTCTATTTAATACTACAAAAGAGAGTAACTTATGAATGAATATAAAAAACCTACCATATCCGCAGGTAGGTTATAACACTTTTAACTCATCTAACAAATAAATTTCCCATAAATCATCAAATAATGTTAGGGAATGAATTGAAGATGAATGTAATTCAAGGTATGTGCTAATTTCATCATAATTATTAGATTGTTTAGGGAAGTCATGTGCAAGATAAACTTCATTAGCTATTTTGGCAATGTCAATATTGCTATCGCCTCTATATTTCATTAAGAAATGGTAAAAGGATTTCTCCACCAATCGTCCTCCTATCTTAAACTTTGCCTTCATCTCTTTTTACAAGATACTAGATTATACAAAATCTGTCAAACTATCATGCGAATAGTTAGGAAACCGTCGAAAACCCTCGTAGTTTGCGCTTTCCCGGGAAACTAATTACATGTTTAAGATTTTACTACTTCGGTAATAATAGTTCTAAAAAGGAGTTTAATATGAAGGTAATTCATAAAGAACTATTAGATATTCAAGGCAGCCAATCCACTTTTTTAATAGAGGTAGAAAATAATAATGCACATTCTTATAACGATCGTTTTAAAATTATTGTAAGTACTAATGATGATCAAGTTTTAATAGAGGATATTTTTTGTTATAACGGATCTGAAGACCGTTATGATTGCGTAACAAATTTACTTTCACCTAAGATATTCAATGAGTTGATATAAAAAGCAGATAACTTAACTTCAGTTATCTGCTTTTGTAGGGATATAGATATTAAATGTGGTCCCTTTATTTTTTTCACTTTGAACTTTTATTTCTCCACCTAAATCTTGAATAATGCGGTAGGAAATCATTAACCCCAATCCATTCCCTTGCTCTTTTGTCGTGAAAAAAGGAGTTGCTAATTGGTTAACTACGTGTTGCTCCATACCGATTCCAGTATCTGAAATGGAAATACAAAATTGATCATCTTCAAAACTAGTTTTTATTGTTAAAGATCCACCTGATTCCATAGCTTCGTTCGCATTTTGGAACATATTAAAAAATACTTGCCTTAAGTAGTCATCATTCACATAAAATTCAGGGATTTTTGAGAACTTTTTAATGACCGTAATATCTTTATTTTTTAACACATTCACAAATAATAATATTGTTTCATCTAAAAGTTGATTAATATTGGTCTTTACAACTTTATTGGACACTTTAGGTTTCGAAATAGATAACATGCTATTTAATATTGAATTTATTCTTTCTATCTCATTAATTAGTAAAGGTTTATACACTCCTGCAGATGAGTTGTTATCATTTTCAAGTTCTAAAAAACCTTTAATTGTAGTTAATGGATTTCGAATTTCATGAGCAATGCCTGCGGCCATCTGTCCAATTGCATTTAACTTTTCAGAATGGAAAATTTCTTTTTCAAGTATTTTTTGTTCGGTTATATCCGTAAACATGACTAATAAATCATTATTACTAAGGTCTTCTTTACTAAAAGGAATACTGGAGATCGTACCACTAAAAGTATAAAGTTTACTATCAAGATCTAAACTAAATTCTATTTTTTTATGTTTTATTTCATTACTATTAAATGAATCAAAATCAATTACACTAATAAAACGAAATATTTCTATATTGATGCTCTTAATGTTTTCAATAGACTTCCCTACTACTTGATCTTTTGATATTGAAAATAAGTCTTCACAGTAACTGTTAAATGTTGTGATTTTTTTATTTGTGCTGCTTATCGATATAACACCGTAGTTAGTAGTTTCTAAAATAGTTGCGGCCTTACGATACTCGTGCTCTCTATTGATAATTTGTTCCATCATTAAATCAAATGATGCATTTAATTGAATAACTTCTTTATATGTATTATTGATTTTATTTTGAGGGGTTTTACCCTCACCAAAAATCGATACTCTTTCGACTAGTTCATAAATTGGTTTTGTTAAATATTTAGTTAACCAAATAGAAAGAATTATACTAGTAAGTAACACAATAATGAAAATAAACAAATACTTAACTAACAACTGTCGCAACGGCTCGTACATTTTATTTGTTGGTGATGAAATAACTACATACCAATCATTATTAAAACCATTAACATGCTGGATTTTTGAAACGCTAAACGAATAACTTTCGTCTTCACTTAGCAATATTTCCTTATTTTGTAAGGCGTCTTTCAACTTCTCTTTCTCAACACCATAATAATTAAAGAAATTAACATTAAAGATATAAGAACGTTCAGGGTGGGCAATAATTTCTCCTTTGCCATTCATTAAAAAGGCAAGGTCATGACTGTTAGCATTACTACTTTGTTTACTAAAACGGTCGATTAAGTCCCAAAATGCATCTAAATCTATCGAAGTTGAAACAGTGCCTAAATGAACGCCATCACTTTTTTCCACACGTGCTGCCAATACTACAAGTGGACGATTAATAACAGGTGATAAATATATATCTGAGAAATAAATGCCATTTTCATTTGCTTTATCAACCCAAGAACGTGTGCTTAAGTTTGCCCCAAGCATTCCGTCTCCCATATCTGCAATAACAATTCCTTTTTTATTTAATAAAATTGAGCCATAAAAATATTTATCGTGTGATTCGATAAACGAATAAAACTCCTTTTTAACCTCTTCAGAGTTGCCATGGAAATTTGTAATAACCGTGTTCCTTCGTAATAAATCAATATCGGCTAATCTCTCATATATGAACTCATTAATTTCACCCGAAACACTCTCAGAAGCAAAATGAAGATTTCGATCTATTTGATTTGCTAGAATCTCTTTTTGATCATCATACGAAATAAAACCTAAAACTCCTAGTGAGCAGATTGAAATAAATAGTATTATAAACAGTAGTTTACTATAAAGTGTACGGAAGAACATTTAACTTCACTCTCTTCTAGGAAAAATATACCTATTAATGATACTATTATATTGTATTAGTTTTTCCGACAAATTTCTATAAGAAATTACAATTTCCATCTTGTTGTTAACTACTTATCTACTCTTTTATGATAAAATCAAATAAACTACTCAGTAATTGCCGCAAGGAGACCTCTTACATGACAATAGAAAAATTACAATTAATTTTAGCAAACATCGCTTTGTTATTCATGATGCATGTTTTATTAAGTGCCGTTCATAGTAAATTAAAGCCATTCAATACAAAGTTCACATACCTATTACAAGTTACAATTGTTTCATTAACATCAATTGCCATGTTATATTTCCCAATTGCTTTTGGCGACTTTCGCTTTGATTTTAGAGCTCTACCTTTGATGCTACTAGCATTCATATTAGGATGGAAGCATACAATCCCTGCATTAATCTTAGTATCACTCGTGCGATTTAGTTTTGGCGGAGAAGGAGCTATTCCAGGTGTTATTTATGGAACTATGATACCGACTATAGTTGCTATGCTATTATCAAAGAATGCATTTGCAATGAAAAATGTATTCAGATACTTAACTGGATCAGTTGCTGTTATTTTATCATCAGACTTATTCATCATTATAGTAGTCCCAAATGGTTGGGAAGTTTTTAAAGATATATTCCCATTGCGCTTCTTGTTTTTTGTTTCTAGTGCCTACATGATCTATTTAATGGTAATGGAAAACCGAAAAAGATTAGAACTCCAAAATAGACTTAAATTTTTTGCTAATCACGATCCACTTACAGGATTATATAACAATAGGAGATTTTTTGAAAAGGTTAAAGAAGTATTTATAAAAAAGGATGGGCCTTATTATATTGCAATGGTCGACATTGATTACTTTAAAAAAATTAATGACACATACGGACATGTATCTGGTGATAAAATTTTGTCAGCCTTTGCTAACTTATTGTTATCTAACTCAGGAAAGAATTTAGTTGTTGGTAGGTATGGTGGTGAAGAGTTTATCATTCATATTTCAGGTATGTCTCCAGTAGGAGTTTTAAACAAGCTTGAAGCTATTAGAAACGATATTGAAAGAACTACTTTTTACACACATGAAAATGAGCCGATGACTTTAACTGCTTCAATTGGATTCACTAATTATGTAAACGTTCAAAATATGGAATTGACAATTGACATTGCAGATCAAGAGCTTTATAAAGCAAAAAGAAATGGTCGTAATCAAATTTCTTCAAACTTAATCGAACAAATAAATAAAAAATCCTAACCAATATTATTTGTGGTTAGGATTTTTTTATTAAATTTTCCCCATCATAATACCAACCATGATCTGTTAAGTGAACTCCACCTACCCACCAATCAATTGGCGAATAATCTGTTCTTTTCTTTGAATTATCATCTAGTACTAACTTCCCTATATTAGTTATAGAGCAAAGCGGATTGTTATTTCCATTTAGCCTTGGCAGCTTATCAGTGACTTGAATTAGTGGAGATAACTTCATTAAAATTGCAGAAAATTGCAGGTCAGTTAACCCATCCTCTACACGCTCATTAGTTATTATTTGAAAGAGCTCATTAAATAGCAAAGCCTCTTCATTTAATAGTTTTAATACCGTTCTTTCTAATTCATTTAATCCGTCTGCAGGATGTGGAAAATAAGAATAATGAACTTCAATTGCTTTCTTTAAAAACGGAAGGCTAAGCTCCTCATTTTGTAACATATCATGTAATAGAACCGGGTTATCTGATGTGTAATATTCCCAAGCTAACGCAGCATCATCTATTTGTTTTCTTGATACTTCTCTTCTATCACTTACGAATAGTTTTTTCAACTCATTCTCAGATAATTGCCCTAGGGAATGAAATTGCTTCACAGAAGGATGATTATTAATACTAACTATTTTTAATGTGTTAAACGATATTCCTTTTAAACGATTTAATATGTAAATAAGCATTATCTGGTCATATCTATCATGTTCAAACCACAATGTTACATCATCATTTCTTTGTATACGATTAAGCGCTTCCTCCTGTTTCATGGATGTTTCAATAAATAACTCCTTTGGTACACCAATACTATTTTCAAAGTATTTAGCCCGTTTATTCAAAACCGCTTCAGTTAACTGTTCTTCAAGTGGGCCAAAGTCGTACATTTCACGCCATACTATTATTTCACCTTCTATATTTTTCAGTTTGTTTGCGAGCACATCTCCATTAACAATATGAATCATTAGTTGTCACTCCTCTGTTTAATTATTATAACTCAGTTAAATAAAATGCTCATTATTGGTTGTAAAGAAAAAAGCGAACAAATGTCCGCCTAATGATAACTTCTTTATTTCCTTACATATTCTAAAAATTTATAATCATAAGGATTGGAACTATCTTTTTCCCCAATTGTTTCATGGACTAATTCCCATTGTTCCATTTGAACAAATGGAAAAAAGGCATCTCCTGAAAAAACTTCATCAATTAATGTAATATACAACTTATCTGCTTTTGTTAGAAATTGCTTGTACACTTCTTCTCCACCAATAACATAGACTTCCTGTCCCTTAAAAGTAGTAAGTACCTCTTCAACAGAATGGAGAACTTCGACACCAGATACAGACCAATCCTTATTACGAGTTAAGACAACATTTCTTCTATTAGGAAGTGGTTTGCCAATAGATTCATACGTTTTTCTACCCATTACTATAACGTGATTTGTCGTGATTCGTTTAAAGTACTTTAGGTCAGCTGGTAGATGCCAAGGCAATTTATTATTTAATCCTATTGTGTTTTTTTTATCCATGCATGTAATTAATGAAATCATACAGAAACCGTTCCTTTAATATGCGGATGAGCATTGTAGTTTTTTATAGAAAAGTCTTCGAACGTGAAATCAAAAATCGTTTTCTTTTCTTTATTAATCTCTAGTTGTGGAAGTGTATTAGGATCCCGTGAAAGTTGTAATTTCACTTGCTCAATATGGTTAGAGTATATATGTGCATCTCCTAATGTATGGATAAATTCTCCCGGCTTTAAGTTACAAACATGAGCAACCATATGTGTTAAGAGTGCATAGGAAGCGATATTAAATGGAACACCTAAAAAGACATCTCCGCTTCTTTGATAAAGCTGACATGATAGTTTACCGTCTGTAACAAAAAATTGGAATAATAAATGGCATGGTGGTAAAGCCATTTTCTTTAAGTCACCAACATTCCAGGCAGAAACTATTAATCTGCGAGAATTAGGATTTTGCTTAATTTCTTGGATGACATCAGAAATTTGATCAATAGTAGTTCCATTGTCAGCTGTCCACGAGCGCCACTGGTGACCATAAATTGGTCCTAAATCTCCATTTTCATCTGCCCATTCATTCCAAATCTTAACACCATTTTCTTGTAAATAAGAAATATTCGTACTACCTTGTAAAAACCATAATAATTCGTGAATAATAGATTTCATATGTATTTTTTTTGTAGTAACAAGTGGGAATCCTTCTTGTAAATTAAAACGCATTTGATGACCGAAAATACTTACTGTACCTGTCCCAGTTCGGTCCATTTTAGTAGTACCTTCATTTAATATCTTCTCACAAAGTTTTAAATATTGTTCCATCAGAATTCCCCCATAATAATTTTTTCATATTATTATTGTAACAGGGAAAAGGTTAATTTTTCTAATAAAAACTTTAACCAATACGGTAAATATATCGTTTGTATTAGTAGACTAGTAACATATATTAGTTTATAGCCTCCCAGTAATATTTCTAGTTAACTATTTTTATTTGTCGCATATGATAGCTGATGAGGTGGTAAATGTGCTAATCCATTCGGTTAAAAAAGGCGAAACGCTTTGGTCTATATCTGAAGATTATCGAGTTCCATTATCAAACTTAATACTAACCAATAATATTACAAATCCAAATATGATTATGATTGGACAACAAATAATCATTCCTGGATTACCAGACCCTAACACAATTCCATATCAAATAAAGGTTTTTTTAGGTAGAAAAAAACTCCAGTTACTTAAAAATAACGTACTTATTAAAGAGTATCCTATAGCAATTGGTCGAATATTGCATGCTACACCTTCTGGAAGCTACGTTGTAGTTAATAGACAACCAAATCCAGGCGGACCATTTGGAAGCATGTGGCTAAGCTTATCTAAAAAACATTACGGTATTCACGGAACAAATAATCCTTCTTCTATCGGAAAAGCTGTTTCTTTAGGCTGCATTAGAATGTACAATGCGGATGTTCTAGAACTAGCATCAACAATTCCTAACGGAACATTAGTGAACATAAATTAAAAATCTTGAGTGTTTTCTTTAAGAAAATGGTCAATAGCATGATTAAAGGGTATTGCTTTCTTCGTTGGAATTTGGTGAAAGGCATTATTAATATAAACGGTTTTTAGATTTGGTACCTTCTCTTGATAAATCTTTTGATAAGAGTGGATGTAATAATCTTTGTTCCCATAAATAAGCAACATCGGAGCCTTTATATATTCAAGCTTGTTAGTACACGAGTATTGCAAACCATTTGTATATAAGTCAGCTATTGCCTTTTGGTTATTCATTAAAAAGTATTCCTTCATCTCATATAGATCCTCTTTAACCACCTTATGGCTAAATGATAAGAGGCTTGCTAATAAAGATAGATTATTTTTTGCTAACCAAATTCCAACCTCAAACTGCTTTTTCAGAAGTAATGTAGTAACTTCTGAAAATCCCCCGCATAAGATTATTCCTAATGTTTGGTTAGGGTATCGTATAGCAAAATCTTGTGCGACAAATCCTCCATTTGAATAGCCACAGATATAAGCTTTTTCTATTTTACATTGTTCAAGTAAATGAGATAAGTTTTCACTTAATGTTGGTATTGTTAATGGATCTCCTGAATAATCACTCTTACCATGCCCTTGTAAATCATACAGTATTACTTGATATTTATTAGCTAATTCTTTTTGATACTTAAATACTACATGTCCCATTCCTGGTGGGTGAATAAATACTATTGGCACACCAGTACCAAGGATTTCAATGTAATGATTAATTATTTTAGTCATCGTTTCACTCCATAATAATTGCTTTTAATAGTATCATCTGCAACTAATTATTTATACAAAAAAACCACTCAAATGAGTGGTTTTAAGCAGTTTTTTTCCATTTAGGTGGCGTATTTTTATCCCAAAATATTTTTCCTATTTCATAATGGTTTTCAAATGAATCTGCATTTGTATGATAGTGAAAACTAAAGAAATGCCCTTGTTTTGGTGGGTTTTCTCGACGTACGTGAAACTTTAAGAAATCCTTTCCAGTTCGCTCATCATAAATATTAAATATTTTTTCTGTTAAGCCTCCTGGAGGGTTACTTGTGAATGTTAAATGTTGAAGAGTATCAACATCTAAATCTACACTCGCTAGCTTTACTGTTTCAACAATCTTAGGTAGAATTTCATTTTCAAAAGAAGCTCCAATTTTTTGATCAATTACGCTACCAAATTTTGATTTCGCTAATTCATTTGCTTTTACGTATGTATTGGCAATGAATCTTTCAACTACTTCCGGTTTAGTAACTGTTTCAGGATATGAATGCAAGACTTCTTCTAAATCAGTAGCCTTATTTTCTTCTACCCCAATTGCACTTGGATTAATCTCATCTGGTTTTTGGTCTATACCAAGATCCGGAATAATTAACCCAAAGGTAAAGATAGCGATGAGGGTTACTAAGAATTTTCTAAATAATAAAACAACCACTTCATCACCCCAATATATATACTTATGCACTAATTATATCATATCGAAGCTAAGATTTCAGAAAATACTATTAATTAAGTAAATTTACCTATTATCTTTATCTCGATTAGTAATTTCTTCAGATACGACAAAGGCTAAATCATCATTTCCAAATAACGATAGTACTTGTAACAAGGTCTCATCCGCAATATCCCCTGCTTCCTCCTTCGATACCGAATTCTCCATCATTTGTGTTAATAATGGATTTCTTTTTTGATCGGGGTAAGCTTTTTCATATAGTGAAATAGGGTCTAACTGATTATTAATACACCATTGGACAAAGACAAGAATCATCATACCTTCATCCGCTTTATATTGTTCAATAATTTTCTTTTCTAATTCTGTTTTATCCATTGTTGAGGATCTCCTTTATTGATTAAATCATTATGAAAAGTGACATATTATATTTAGGAGGTGAATGTCATCGTAACGCTACATATTACCAAAACTGATAATCACTTTGGATTTAATAATAGTTATGTTATTAAAGCTGAAACGTTAATTAATGCTGTAAGTGAAGCTAATGCTTATGTTCCATTTTCCATTAACGAGCAATGCTTGTCCAATTTAGAAAAAGAAGGATTACATAAGCAAGAATTATATGTATTTTCTTGTTAAGACAAATGATAATCTTCCTTTAATTCCTTTATACAATTTAGTGACTCTCTTGCAAAAGTTGAATCCATTTTATTAAGTTCTGCTTCTAATTCTTGGACAGCTTTGCTTAATGATTCTTTGTAAGGAGGAATTATCTCTTCAGTATATTTTGTTACAGTCGCTTTTGGCATCCATGCTTTCTCATAGTGAGCTAATGCCTTCCTTGTATGAAAAAGTGGGACTTCTGTTTGCTTTGGTGCGTGCAAATCACCTTGAGTTGGGTGCTTTAATATAGCGAGTATTTTCAGTAGGATACGATTTTCCTCAATATCAATAACTTCACCTATATAACGACCTGTTTTATATTTGGCACTGGCAATATCACCAATTTGAATATCAGTCATGTTATACCTCCATTCAATCTTTTTAGTATTTACTTTTGTAAATCTGCTAACAGAGCAAATGGGGAGTTCTTTATATTTTCTTCCTCATCTTCTTCTGTTTTATAAACTACTTTTACTGGCTCTAAGAGTTTTGATTCTTGATACGACTTATCATTTTTCTTTAATGAAATTTTATCAAAAGTTTCAATAAATATTTTAGCTGTATTTTTAGCGTCATCTAATGCACGATGCTGCTTTCCAGACTGTTCAATTTTCAATAAGGCTAAAGCTCTTTTTAAACCATATCGAAATCCTCGCTCATTTTCAAATAACATACTAAAGCTTAATTGTATATCATTGTGGTTAATTAACCATTCAATAGGGTGATCATGATAGATAGCATCATTAATCAGTGCCCATTTATCTTCTGGACCCCAAGAACATAAAAAATATACACCTGATCCTATCCAAGAGTGAAAGGACTCTGTTGCTTCTATAAACGATGGTGCATGCCTTACATCGCTTTCAGTTATTCCTGTAAGACTTGTAATCTTCTTATCTACCGTGTCTTTTTTAGGTTTAATAAACTGTTGGAATTCATCTATTACCGTTAGTTTGCCATTGATCTTCTTTAGTTTAACTGCCCCTATTTCAATAACTTCGGAAAGGTGATTAGTCATTTCCAAATCATAAATAATATAGTGCACACGCATACCTCCGACAACACTGATTCCTCAATATTAAGATAAACATATCTTTTATTCTATTATACATTATTTTCCGCATGAAATGACCGCTTTCATTCGTTTTACCAAGCCCATTTATCGTGCTTGGAAATCATATGCACAAAAAGAAAAAGAATGGCATAAAGCCATTCTTTAAGTTTCACTTATTTCCTGCACTATATATAAAATTAAGCTTCTGTTGTTAGTTCCATTTCATATCTATTTCGTGGGTGCTCGCGGCACTCATCCGTACATGAACGTTTATGTTCGTGCTCACACTCTTCACAAGCAACGTGTTGTAAGTTACACTCTGGGTTAGCACAGTTTACATAACGGTCTTCAGATTTTCCACAGTAGTAACATTTCCCGACAACTTTATCCTCTACTTGATTAATAGGTACAGAGATACGCTCATCGAAAACGTAACATTTTCCATCCCATAATTCACCTTTAGCTTCAGGGTCTTTTCCATAAGAGACAATACCACCCTTTAAGTGATTAACGTCTTTAAACCCTTCTTGTTTAAGGAAACCTGTGAACTTTTCACATCGGATTCCACCAGTACAATATGTTAAGATAGTTTTATCTTTATGCTCACTTAAGTTTTCACGAACCCATTCAGGTAATTCACGGAATGATTTAATATCAGGGCGAATCGCACCACGGAAATGACCGATATCATATTCATAGTCATTACGTGCATCTAGCACAATTACATCGTCCCTTTGTAACATCTCTTTCCATTCTCTTGGTTCTAAATAATTACCAGTTAATTCAATTGGGTTTACATCATTGTCTAAGCGTAATGTTACAAGTTCTTTACGTGGTCTTACATGCATTTTCTTAAAAGCATGTCCGTCCGCTTCATCAATTTTAAACCATAAATCTTCAAAACGAGGATCTGCATGCATGTGATCCATATAAGCTTGTGTTTGTTCAATCGTACCCGAAACTGTACCGTTAATTCCCTCTTCGGCAACTAGAATACGACCTTTTAATTCGTTTTCCTTACAAAATGCTAAATGTTGTTTAGCGAATTCCTCAGGATTTTCAATGTGTACATATTTGTAATACAATAATACACGATAATTCATTTCTGACATTTATACTTCCACCTTTCTGTATTTGCAGGATACATAAGGAACGACATAAAGTATAATAACAGATTTTATTCATCTATGGTAGTCGTTTTTGTTATTTTTCTATATGTAAGTTGTTATATGGTTAAGTGCTCAAACAGTGTAGAGGAATATAGAGATAACAAAAGAAGCAGGGAAAACCCTGCTTTTACCCTTTTCGAGATGGTCTTTTCTTCTTTCTTGCTGAGTCCGTTGCGCCATGTTCCGCACCAAACTCAGCTTCATATCCAGTTCCTTGCCCCTTTACTTGAGAGGAGCCTAAGACAGACTTTGATGCATCCTTTTTTCTTTTACCCATACTCTTCACCTCCATTACTATCTTTCCCGAGATGAATAGAAAATTTATTAGCAGGTTATGGTAATAATAATTGCTATCGAAAGGAGGCAGATGAAATGAATATTAACAGAGCAAAGCAAATTATCGATTCTCCAAATGAAATTATTGTTCTACATAACAATGAAGCAGTATGGTTACAAAGTGTTGATGAAAATGCGCAAATTGCTCGCGTTTATACACGAGATAATCCAGATGATGAAAAACAAGTAAACGTAAAAGATCTAATTGAACAATAATATCTCCCAGTTTAAACTTTCCATTAGGAAAGTTTTTTTATATGCTTGAAATGTAGATTTTTTATTTATTAAATTTATAATGTAGATTTTTTATTTATTAAATTTATGAGGAGAATTAGGTTGAGACAAGGATTAATAAGAGGCTTAGGATTATCGAAAAATCAATTAAGTGACATAGGAACATTGGCCAGTATTTGTAATACACACGATAACATTACGATGAAGTTAAATTGGGATTTCTTAAACAGTCGTCCTCAAAATGAATTGCAGGATTTTCTTTATTATGATGAAAATCAATTAGTTGGTTATTTAGCATTATATATATTTAATAATAAGGAAGCAGAAGTAAGTGCAATGGTTCACCCTAAGTATCGAAATCAAGGGATATTTTCCATATTATTAGAGCAAGCAATCCAAGAAGTTAAGCAGCGAAAAATTTATGAATTACTATTTTTCACTGACACTAACTCGAATTCAGGGATATCCGCTTTAGAACACCTTCAATCAACTTATGAATTTTCCGAGTATTTAATGAAGTGGAACAATAATTTACCTCAAGACATGAGAGATCAACTAAAGGTAAGAGTTATGAAAGAAGATGATGTTCAAGACGTCATTAATATCGACAGTCAATGCTTTAACTTATCCAAATTAGATGCTGAAAAAATGTCTCAAGTCCAACTAAATTCTCCAACCAATTTACGTTTTATTGCAGAACTTAATGGCACGATTGTCGGAAAAATCAATGTTCAATTAAATAATTCGCCTGCTTATATCTTTGGATTTGCTGTTTTGCCAGAATACCAAGGTAAAGGATATGGTTTAGAAATTTTGCAGAAGACCATCGTTCACTTGGATAATTTAAGCCGCAACGATATCGTACTAGAAGTAGCTGTAAAAAACTTAAATGCTTTAAAATTATATGAAAAAGTAGGATTTAATAAAGTCACTGGCTACGATTATTTCCGCATCAAACTAGCAGAAAAAAATAGTTAATGAGACCATAATTTTTAAAAGGCTTGGACAAAACAAAAACAGTTCATTCAAGAGACGATAATTATATTTAGAGATAATAATAGTAAATGCGGCGAAGTCAAAATCAGAGACTCCTACGGGAAAGCCCGTGTCCGAAGACCCCCGTAAGAAAGTGTTCTTTGCTTTCTTAGGAGGCTGAGGACGGGCCTGAGGAAAGCGAACGATTTTGACGGAGCATTATTATTTTTTCTTAAGAATATAAGAAAGAACCGAATTCATCTAGATCGTAAATCTGAATGAATTCGGTTCCTTCTTTACTTAAACGCTATTTGTCCCAGTCTCTTCTTAAAAAATTACGTTAGGCTTTCAATTTCAACATTAATAACGCCTTCAATCTCTTTTACATCGTAGTAAACGTCCGTTGTATACCTTTTTTGGCTAACAAAAATGATTAAGTCCATTTTTCGATTCCCATCATCTAAATCCTTCACCTTTACTTTATTAACCTTAATACTTTTTTTATTCATTTCTTGCAACACTGTTGTTAACTTTTTCTCACTGACAACAATCATTTTGATCCTAATTTCCTTTTCTCTCAGTGCTGCTGGTCCTATCCACTTGACAATGATAGGAATAAATTGAACACTTACTAAAATTAATATGGAAACAACTGTAGCTTCTAAATAAAATCCTGCACCTACAGCAATCCCTATTCCTGCTGCTCCCCAAATCATTGCAGCAGTTGTTAATCCGGAAATATAGTCATTACCTCGCCTAAGGATAACACCTGCACCTAAAAATCCGATGCCACTTACAACTTGTGCAGCGAGACGGTATGGATCCATCGGCTTTGAATAAGATTCAGCGTATATTTCAGCCCCTTCAATAGAGACAATCGTCAATAAACAACTGACAATTGATATGACTAGTGATGTTTTGAGCCCTACAGGCTTCTTTTTCATTTCCCGTTCAATCCCTAGTATCAATCCGAGAATTCCAGCAATGCCCAGTTTCATTAAAATAATTGAAGACATGCAATCACCTTAGCCTTCCTGTTAACTAATATTGATAATCCATGACATAAAATGGTTGATTTGTGTTTGAATGTAGGAACTCCCCACGTTTTATAAAGCCCACTTTTTCATACACTTTAATAGCTCTTTCATTAAATGTAGCAACGGTTAAGCGGAAGTTGACTTTATTTAATTTTAGCTTTGCAAATTTTAATCCTGCCAATAAAAAGGCGGCCCCTAACCCTCTGCCGGTTAATGCTGGGTTTAATCCTAAGCCTATATCGATTGGTCCATTATTATAACCCCAGCCAGGAACTTGAGCGTCTTTGCCTAAGCAAAAGTACCCTATTAACTGGCATTCATTATTAATGACCTCATAATAATTATTATTCATTAGCTCCTCAAAGACATCTGTATTCATGTTATATAAATCATATGGTTTTTCATATTTCCAAGAACATATCTCTTTTGCGTTTTCACTTGTCATTTTTTTTATAATAAATTCATTACTCATAGTTAACCTCACATTTTAGTATCATTACATTCTATGTAGCCATAATGAAATTTTGCTGTTGGCCTTTTAATTACTTTAAAGCCAAAATGTTGGAAACGAGTACTTTGCCAATGGTCTTTTAAGACGACCCGTTTTTTGGCAACCCTTTTCGCCTGCTTTATAGCGTTCTCAGAAATAGTTTCATAGATAGCTAATTGTTTGACTCCTTTAATACCGTCTGATTCAATGATCGAAGTATCAAACATCGGATCAAAATAAACGACATCGAAACTATTATCAGCTAATGTAGGCAAGTAGGATTCATAATTTTCATTGATTACGTTAATCCTTTTCATCGCATCGTCCATACTAGGTATTTTTGTTTCCCATTGCTTCAGTCCATTAGCTACTAAATAAGCTAAAAAACGATTTCCTTCCACACCTCTTACAATTCCATATTCGCCTACAAGGTAACTAGCTAGAATACTTTCTGAAGCTAATCCTAACGTGCAATCGAGAAAGCTGTTTCCAGGATTTAATTCTGTTACTTCTAGGAATGGGTCAGATTCTCCTCTTTGCAAGCGTTTCAACCGAAACATTGCTGAGTTTGGGTGAAAGAAAACTGGTTCTTTTTCATGTAATGGTAAGATTTCTAGCCGTTCCTTACCAACAATTAAGAGGTCATCAGCATACATCTCGTGGAGCTTACCAGTGGATAATTTTTTTCGAGGAATATAGGTCAATTGTAAATCACTTGCTACCTTCTTTGCTGTCTCTATCATTATTTCATTGGTACGTCCTGCTGTAGTAACTATCACCTTTTACTCCTCCTAACTGAGCGTATGAAAAAGGGTACCAATTAGGTACCCACTCTTACTTTACTGTTTTAACAGTATTGCTCGTAAGCTGCAATTAAATTTTCTAAAATTCCTTCAGGTGTATTATCTTCGATTTGTTCTCTAGGAATAAAATGAACGACTTGATTTCCTTTCAATAATGCCATAGAAGGCGAAGACGGTTCAATATCACCAAAATACATTCTCATTTTGCTAGTTGCTTCTTTATCTTGTCCTGCAAACACTGTAACCGCGTTGTCAGGTCTTGTTGGATGTTTAAGTGAAGCAACAGCAGCAGGTCTTGCCAGTCCAGCTGCACAGCCACATACTGAGTTTACAACAACTAAGCTTGTACCAGTTGCATTTTCAATAAATTTGTCAACGTCTTCAGCAGTAGTAAGTTCTGTAAAACCATTATTAGAAAGTTCTTTTCTCATCGGTTCTACCATCTGTTTCATATATTCATCATAAGCGTTCATTAAAATCCATCTCCCTTTATTTACTTCGATTCTTTCATCGTTTCAGTCATTTGTTTCCAGACAGAGCCTTTTGCTTCTTCCCCGCCTTCAATTCTCGCTAATGCCATTTTAACTTGCATGCTTACTTCAAACTCTGAATCATTCTCAGCTTCTTTTAGAGCTTGAATAGCACTTTCATCGCCAACCTCATATAAAAACATTGCAGCACGCCAACGAACAAGTTTATTTTTATCTTTTAATGCGGCAATCATAGTAGGAATGGCTTTTGTATTGCCTAAGTCAGACAAACAATCTCCTGCCGTTCTTCTTATCGTTATCGCTTTATCTTTCATTGCTTCAAACAATAATGGTAAGATTTTGTCTTGATTTTCCTCAAGCATTCCAATATATACTACAGCTAGCCTACGGATCGAAACCTTTTCATCTTGTAGCGCTTTCTCTAATAATGATAGATCTTCAATTTTCGGGTTGTAACGATCTAATGCTGCATATCGCACCTTCCAATCATCACTTTGAAGCGCTTCTTCTAGTTCCTTAGAGCTGGTAGAATTAACTGTATTTGTTGAGGATGTTCCTTCAAGTGCTTGTTTAACTAGTCTCTCTATTCTTTCCTCTGGATATGCGGCAATAATTTCTTCAGAAACTTGGTTGCCTATTTCTTTGAGGTCTCCGTATCTTACGCCAGACTCTTGCCACTTTCTTTCAATAACTATATTTTCAGATGTTTCTTGAGCTTTCATCGCGGCATTTTTAAAGACATCAGGGAGGCCAACACGCAATTCCTCTTCACCTGAAATTAATTTAATTTGCATCGGTATGTTACGGAACATTTGTACATATACTTCCACTTCACCAAAGTGGTCATTTAGTTCTTTAGTTCCTTGTTGTAACTTAACTTCTTCACCAAAAGCTTGACGCACTTGAGGTAAAATCTCTTTCCAATCGAATTTCGGGTTTCTTTCAAGTGCGATAAAATCAGCAACATGGTAAAAGCTTTTGACGCCTTCAATAGAAAGTAATTGTTTTGCATATGTAGGCAATTCATTCATTTGTTCTTTTTTATAATTTCTAGTTTCCCCACTTGGTAATGTCTCATTTAAAACAATTTTCATTGTGTTAGGACTTGGGGTAGGTTCTATCGTCATAATTCTCATTTTTCCTTACCCTCTCTTCATATCATATTAGTTTGAGTGTACCATATTAATTTGAACTTTTACTAATCATTTACTTCATAAAGGACATGCATTCCGCATATTTTCAATATATGGCTTAAAATCTGATTTACTTCTGAAAGTTATTAACAAACTAAGGGGGCGACAAACAATGAGGAAATCGCCTAGTGTGAAGGAACGTTTATTCATTTCCTCTGTCATGACAGGAATGGCTATTGGCCTAACAAATACTGCTGAATCCTTTGAAAACGAATATTTGGATTTACCACCTATTAAAGGGCACGAAGAGATTAATAATCTGACAAAGAATTTAGAAAAACTAAAGCCTTTGGAAGGGTCTTACCCGAATAAGTCCATCGACGTCTATACAATGGCAAGTGGTAATTCAACGTTTGACTATGATTTCACTGTTATTGAAAATGACTCTGGAATTGTCAAACATATTTATGCTCCCTCTGATGTAAATATTGGCACAGTACAAATACGTTCTTTTAATGAAAGTGAATCAAGCCTAGAATTGTCAACAGTACAACAAAAGCTACAGTTACTTGGCTACTACTCTGGTATGATTGATGGTATTTATGGGGCAGCTACAAAAACAGCAATTATTAAATTTCAAGAAGAGCACAACTTACCAATTACAGGGATTGTTACAAGTGAAACCTATAATAAAATTAAAGGAATTAAATTAATTGTTAAAAAAGAAACACCAAAATACCCTAAGCAAACGAAGCCAATAAAAATTAGTGAAGATTTTATTACAAATGCAAAGCAATATATTGGCACTCCTTATGTGTGGGGAGGAACATCACCTGCAGGATTTGATTGCAGCGGATACATCAATTTTGTTTTCAACCACTTTAAAGGCATCAAACTCCCTAGAACTGTTAGTGACATTTGGAACTATACGATTCCTGTAAAAGAACCTGCTGTTGGTGACATCGTCTTCTTCGAAACATATAAACCAGGCCCTTCACATGCAGGTATATATTTAGGGAAAGGAAATTTCCTACATTCCGGAATTAATAAAGGAGTCACAATAAGTAATTTATCTACAAGTTATTGGAAAACAAGATATTTAGGAGCAAAGCGAATTGTTCAACAATAGTTGCCAGTAGATGCTGGCAACTTTTTTGTGAGTTATTTTTGGAAAAATTATCTAGTACAAATCAAATGCAACATGTAAAATATTACATAAGAAAAAATTTGTTACTTCGGGGGTATTTAAGTGGAATCAAATTCTACAGTATTAGAATTGAAACATGTATCAAAAAAAATCGGAAGAAAGTTACTAATTGATGACCTTTCAATGACAGTGAACAGTGGCGAAGTGTTTGGGTTCTTAGGTCCTAATGGTGCAGGAAAAACAACAACAATTCGGATGATTGTTGGTTTGATGAAGATTTCTAGTGGTGAAATATTAATTAACGGAATTAGTGTAAAAGAGAACTTTGAAAAGGCAATGGCTCACGTCGGTGCAATTGTTGAAAATCCAGAAATGTATAAGTTTTTATCAGGCTATGACAATTTGAAGCACTATGCTCGCATGGTGAGTTCTGAAGTGTCTGACGCTCGAATTAATGAAGTTGTTGACTTAGTAGGATTGAATAACCGTATTAAAGATAAAGTAAAGTCTTATTCTCTTGGAATGCGCCAAAGATTAGGACTCGCACAAGCACTATTACATAACCCGACATTACTAATTTTAGATGAGCCTACAAACGGCCTAGACCCTGCTGGTATTCGTGAGCTTCGTGACCACTTAAGAAAACTTGCAAAAGAAGAAGGTATTTCGGTATTAGTTTCAAGCCATTTATTATCGGAAATGGAACTAATGTGTGATCGTGTTGCGATCATTCAAAACGGGAAACTAATTGATATCCAACCTGTTCGTGACTTAGAAGAAAGTTTAGCGTTATTAACCGTAGCATTTAAAGTGGACCAGCTAGAAAAAGCTCAAACTGAAATTTCGCAACTTATAGAAAAAGAAGTCTTAATAAAAGACGATATGTTAATTGTTCAATTAAAACAAGATGAAATTCCAACTGTAAATAAAGCTTTAGTACAAGCTGAAATAGGAGTATTTGGCATCTCTACTGTATCTCAATCACTCGAAGATAAATTCTTACAAATTACTGGAGGTGAGGAAATTGTTTAAATTGTGGCTGAATGAAAACTTAAAAATATATAAACGTTTGCGAACCTGGATTATGTTTGGTTTATTATTTCTATTAGTAATTGGTGGATCAATTGTTGTAAAAGTGTCTGAAGATATGTATCAGTCAGAATACGAACAACAAAATAAAGATTGGAAAGATTATGAAAGAGAAAAGATAGAACATTTAAAGAATGAATTAAATAGTGAACATATGGATGAAAAGTACAAAAGCTATCTTGAAAGAGAAATTGAAGAAATTGAGTACAAACTTGAGCATGACATCGCTCCAACAGCTCCAATATGGAATAATATCGAGGGAGCAACAACGATGGCATTTCAACTACTGACATTGTTCGTTGTAATTATTGCGGCAGATATTGTTGCAAGTGAGTTCACTTGGGGAACAATCAAATTATTATTAATCCGTTCAGTAAGCAGAACAAAAATATTACTTGCTAAATATTTAGCTACACTATCTTTTGCACTATTATTATTAGTTTTACTTTTCGTGTCAATTTTTACAATTAGCGGCATATTGTATGGTTTTGATGGGTTTAACCAATCACTAATCACTATTACTCCTGACGGAGAGATCATTAAAAAATCCAGGTTTTTAAATATTTTTCAATCTTACGGGATCCAATCCGTTTCATTAATTATTATCGTAACGATTGCCTTTATGATATCAACAGTTTTTCGCAGTAGTTCTTTAGCAATCGGTATTTCTTTATTGACATTATTTATGGGATCTACAATTTCGATTGCCTTTTTCGAACTTGGTTTTGAATGGGTAAAATATTTCTTATTTATCCACACTATAAACTTGCAAGAATACATGATAAGTGGTCATGTGTTAATGAGGTATGATGAGATGGGGAATCAGGTTGCTCTTGGAACATTAGGTCAATCAATCACAATTATTTCTATCTACTATATAATCTTTTTGTTTATTGCTTGGTTTATTTTCAATAAACGTGATATAAAAGCATAAAAATTACGCACTAGCAAAGGCTAGTGCGTTTTTATTTTTGCTCCCATTCATCTAAAAAAGTCGTAACAAACTCAACCATAAATGCGTGCTTTTCCTCAGCTAATTGCTTAGCACTCCTAGTATTAAGCAAATCCTTAAGCTTAAATAATTTTTCGTAAAAGTGATTTATCGCAGAGCTCTTTTCATTCCGATACTGTTCTTTCGTCATATCAGTTCGAACTGGAATTGTTGGATCGTACATCGCTTGTCCTTTTGCACCAGAATATGCAAAAGTTCGTGCAATCCCAATAGCTCCAATAGCATCTAATCTGTCGGCATCTTGGACAACTTTCCCTTCAACAGTTTCTACACCTTTACTGTTTCCACCTTTGAAAGACATGGATGAAATAATATTAATAATATGTAAATTTTGTTTTTCATCTTCATTATGTTTTGCTAACCATTTTCTAACTTTTTCTAACCCTGCCGCTTCAGAATCATTCATTTTTTCATCTGCTACATCATGAAGCAATGCTGCCATTTCACAGATAAATACGTCTGCATTTTCTTCTTTAGCTAATTTTAATGCAGTTTTTCTAACGCGATCTGTATGGTACCAATCATGACCACTGCTGTCATTTAGGAAAAACTCTTTTGCAAATTGTTCTGCTTTATGTATGATTTCATTCATTACATCTATCATCACTTTCTTTTTGATCTGTTAAAATTTGCGGAGTGCCATCAGTTATTGCAACTGTATGTTCAAATTGCGCTGACAATGAGGCATCTACGGTTCTAGCTGTCCATCCGTTATCATCCATTTTACTCATATAGTCCCCGATGTTTACCATTGGTTCAATAGTAATGACCATGCCTTCTTTTAAACGTTGCCCTTTACCTGGTGGACCAAAATGAGGAACTGCAGGTTCTTCATGAATTTTCGTCCCAATTCCATGACCAATAAAGTCTCTGACTACCGAAAACCCTTCAGCTTCCACATAACTTTGAATTGCGTGGGATATATCACCAATCCGATTACCCACTACTGCTTGTTCAATACCTCGATAAAGTGCTTCTTTTGTCACTTCCATTAGTCGTGCTGATTCAGTAGTAATATTTCCAACAGCATATGTCCAAGCGGAATCTGCTAACCACCCATCTAAATTTACAACCATATCGATTGTAACGATATCTCCGTCATTTAATTTTTCTTTTCTTGGAAACCCATGGCATATTTCATCATTTATAGATGCGCACGTGGCATATTTATAGCCTTTGTACCCTTTTTGTTCTGGTGTCGCACCGTTTTTTTTGAGGTAATCTTCTACAAAATCATTAATTTCCATAGTAGAAATACCTGGCCTTATCATCTTACCTATTTCTTGATGACATGAGGCTAATAAAGATCCTGCTTTTCGCATGTTTTCAATTTCTCTTTTCGATCGAAGAATAATCATGATACTTGACAACTCCTTTCATAAAGCTGAACAGGCAGAAAAAAACTGCCTGTTTTATTAAAATGCATATTCATTATATTGTATAGGTAGTGACTCTGTCGCATGTGTTATATATTCAATTAATTGCTGTCTTTTCTTTTCAACATTTTTTATATCTTGTTCAAACTTAAACGATAAGATAAATTGTTCTATTTTTTTTGATAAGAGATCATCTTTCGTTTGTACCATTAAGATAATAAGGTCTTGGCAACATAAATGACTAGCGTAATATAAGGCTTTATCATATTCTTGAGTATCCATACAATACTTCCCCCTCTCGGTCGAGGTACTATTAGTGTATGGCATTAACTAATTTTTACTTTATAGAACAATTGCATTTCTGTTCAATATTAACCAATTCATAAAACATTAGTCAAAACGCTTCGGTTCAATTCCATCAAAAATTTCTTCTAAGTCCGTTATCAAATTAATTTGTAAGGGTCCTGGTATTTTTTCATACATTTTTTCAATTTCAGGCATCTCTTCAAACTGTTCAAATGAAGTCGGCTTTTTATGAAGTGTTTGGTACCATTTTCTTAACTTATCAATGTATTCATAATATGTTTTCTCAAAGAGTTCGGCAGCGTCTGCTCCTTCATCACCACTTAACGTTTGCATTCTATCCCAATAAGTTAACATTGTATTAAATTTTTCGGTTACGTGATTAAAATCAATCATTTACATTCCTGCTTCTTTCTTCTTTTTATTAATCACTTTCATCCCTTCTCTTTTACTTAATGGGGAAAGTTGATCGTTATTTTCCTCTATAAATACGGTAACTGCAACTGGATCAGTTTTAGAGTATTCACGCAAAGCCCAACCAATTGCTTTACGTATGAAAAATTCATTGGAGTGTGCAAGTTTTGAAATAATATTAAAAAGCAACTCCTTATTTGTATCTTTTTTATACTTCAATTGAAAAAGAATTGCTGTACGATTCAACCATATATTATCTGAACTCAACCACTTATTTACATATGTTTCAACAATGGTTGGATTTTTTTTGAGAATTAATCCTAAATAATTCGGAGCAATCGCATCAATTGTATCCCACCAAGATTTATTGGTAATAAGATCCTCTAAGAACGGGATATCAGTTTCTGATAACTGCTTCTTTTTTTTATCTAGAATGGATAAAGCAATATATTGGTATTCCCTTTCTGGTAATTCCCATAACAAGTTAATTATAGTGTGTAAGTCTTTCCCTTCAGGAATACCGTATTCTTTAAAAAATTGTTTCGTTAAATCAATTCGTATCGGAGATGGAATACCTAAAAATTCAAAATGATCTTTCATATATTTCTTCATTGGAATAGCTTTTTCATTATCACGATTATCTTCAAAGTGCTTTTTCAAATGCCCTATATATTTATTAATAACCACAAAAAGTCCTCCGCTAGTTAAAAAATTTGAATAATGAGTTAAATTAAGGTAACTTTAGTAATTAATACTATCTTAAGTCATCGTATAATAATCAGTAAAGCTAATCGCTTCTCTTTTTGATTATTATTGACGAAACTCGGGGAAAATTAATTGTATAAGCTTTTAAATAATTTATTGGGAGTGGAAGAATAATTATGCCAAAAATAACTGTACCTGAACATGGGACATTCGAAGTTGAAAATGGAAAGAAATTAGTATTAGCGTTAGAAGATAACGGAGTACATATATTACATCGTTGTGGAGGGAAGGCTAAGTGTACATCTTGCCAAGTTGAAATTCAATCTGGCTCATTACCTGAACCTAACGAAGCTGAACAAGCTGCAATTAAAGCAAAAGGTGTTGAAGAAGGAATTCGCCTTTCATGTCAATGCTTTGTTACAGAAGACATGACAGTTAACCCACTTAAAACTGTTGAAAGTACTGGACTAGATGCAGGCCCTCGCCCTGAAGATGAATAGGTAGCTGTATAATGAAAAGAAAACGACGCATGGTAGCGTCGTTTTCTTTTATTTTAAACAAGCGTTTAACTTTTGCAAAACTTGCTCAATGTTTTCATCGGTAATATGATAATTCGTCGTAAAACGTACAGTTTCACTTCCAAATGGAACCGCTAAGACTTCCTGTTCCTTAAGCCTATGTAAAAAGTCATCTACTGATATATTGGTTTTGGAAATGTTTACAACAATAATGTTCGTGTCTACTTCATTTTCAACTGTAATGTTTGGAATTTCGCGTAATCCTTCTGCTAATCGTTTAGCTCGCTTATGATCCTCTTCTAAGCGGTCAACCATTTGCGTTAAAGCAACAATGCCAGGAGCGGCTATAACACCCACTTGTCTTAAGCCACCGCCGAGGCGTTTACGCCATTTACGAGCATCCTTTATAAAAGGGGCAGAACCGGCAATAACAGAACCTATAGGTGCTCCAAGACCCTTTGATAAACAGACTTGAATTGTATCCGTTTGTGCACCATACTCACTTAGTTTTGTATTTGAAGCAACTGATGCATTAAAAAGTCGCGCCCCGTCCAAATGAAGTGGAATATGATGATTTTGTGCAACTGAATAGATGTCTTTCATATTTTCTATCGGAACCACAGCTCCGCCTGCTCGATTATGTGTATTCTCAAGACAAATTAATGAGGTTTCTGGCATATGAATGTCATCTACTCGAATGGAAGCTGCTACATCCTTGGCACTCATTTGTCCTCGATTACCTGAAATAGTCCGTGGTTGAACACCAGCAAAAGCTGAAATTGCCGCTCCTTCATAATAAAAGATATGAGAATCTGCTTCTAATAAGATTTCATTCCCAGGCTGACAATGTGTTAATACAGCGATTTGATTCCCTTGCGTGCCGCTAGTAACAAATAACGCGTCTTCTTTACCTAACATTTCAGCTGCAATTTCTTCAAGTTTTCTGACAGTATAGTCTTCTCCGTATACATCATCGCCAACTTCTGCATCATACATCGCTTTTCTCATCGCTTCCGTTGGTTTTGTAACAGTATCACTTCTAAGATCGATCATCATAATTGCTTCTCCCCCACACAATCATTCTCTTTCCCATGGTTTTAAATGGCCAATTTCACCCGCTATTTTCTTACTTTCTTCTCGTCTTATTCTTCTGCGTTTTGCCCGTTCAGGTGCGGAATTGTGTAACCAAATTTCTTCATCTGTTTCAGGTATTACTTTTGCAATATTTTTAGGTGTACCATTTTCATCAACTGCAACAAATGTTAAGAATGAAGTTGCACATACATTTCTGTCTCCAGTTAGTAAGTCTTCAGCAACAACTTTCACAAAAACTTCCATCGATGTTCTGCTCGTCCAAGTGACAAACGACTCTAAACAAACCGATTGACCTTCATATATAGGATGTAAAAAATCGACAGAGTCGGTGGAAGCAGTTACTACATTACTTCGAGCATGTCTCATTGCCGAAATTGCCGCAATATCATCAATATATGACATTACTTTTCCACCAAACATCGTATGGTGGTTATTCGTATCAGGTGGCAAAACGATGCTTGATTTAACCGCACGTGTATTTTTTACATAATGGATTGGTATTGATTTATTAGAAATAAAAACCACTCCTCATCAGTTATTGTTCAGTCTTTTTTATTTTAGTCCATCCATCTATTTGTTCAATTTTACCTTCTTTTAATAAAGCTCCTAAGGCACGTTTGAATGCACCTTTACTTAATTGGAAAGTACTTTTAATAACTTCTGGGGACGATTTATCATGAATTGGCATTGCACCATTGTTATGTTCTAAATAACTGTATATTAGTTCAGCATCTGTTTGGAGAGCTTCTTGTTTTCTTGGCTTTAATGACATGTTTGCTGTACCGTCTGCTTTTAAAAATGTAATTCTACCTTTTACTTTTTGCCCTAGCCTTACTGGTTCATCCATTTCACTTTCATGAATGAAGCAAATGATGCGGTTTTCAGTAATAATTTTTACTCCTTCTTCGGCAATTTTATAAACCGTTCCAGAAACATCAGCATTGTACATTTCATCCTCAGCAAAAACTGCTTGTTGTTCAACTGCTTCTAATGACATTTTTGCAAATAAACGTCCTTTTTTATCTGTTGTTAATGTACAGTAGATTTCATCGCCTTCTTTTGGCCAATGGGAAAATTTTTCTGGTAAATCGTCACGTGAAAGTAAAATATCTTTTTGAATGCCCATAGATAAGAAAGCTCCTAGTCTTCCTCTTGTTCCAACTACTTTTAACCATGCAAAAGAGTCTAGTGTGACTAAAGGTTCTGCCATTGTTGCCGCTAAACGGCCACCGTGATCTTGATATAAAAATACAGTTACAACCTGCCCGATTTTCAGACCACTTGCTGCTTCTTTTGTATGTAAGAAAACTTCGTCATCACCTTCTTTTAAGGTATAACCATAATCATTTGTATTATAAACGGTTAAATCATATTGTTTTCCAGCCATTAATTGACTCATATAAATACCTCTCTTCTTTAAAATAAACCTTTTGTATTGCCATTATCATCAATATCAATATTTAAAGCTGCAGGATTTTTAGGTAACCCTGGCATTGTTAATATATTCCCTGCTAATGCAACAATGAAACCTGCACCAATTGACGGTTTTAACTCATTAATTGTAATCGAAAAATCCTTTGGACGTCCTAACAATGAAGGATCATCTGACAAAGAATATTGCGTTTTAGCGATACAAACAGGAAGTTTGTCCCATTTGTATTGTTGGAATAAGTTAATTTGATTTCTTGCCTTTTTTGAAAATACTACATCTTTAGCACCATAAACCTTTTTAGCTATAGATGCAACTTTTTCTTCGATTGTTTCATCATTACTGTATAGAAAAGAAAAATCACTTTCCTTTTCCTCACAAATGTTGACTACTTTTTCCGCTAAATCGATGCCTCCTTTTCCACCATGCTCCCAAACTTCCGTTAATGACACATCTACTTCTTTCTTTTCACACCATTTAATTATATATTCCAGTTCTGCTTTTGAATCAGTTGCAAAGCGGTTTATCGCTACAATAACAGGAAGACCAAATGTTTGGATGGTCTGAATATGCTTTTCTAAGTTTTCTATACCTTTTTCTACGGCAGTAATATCTTCTTCTAAAAGTTCGGTTTTCCCGACACCACCGTGCATTTTAAGTGCTCTAGTAGTTGCTACTATAACGACTGCTCTAGGTTTCAATTCTCCAATTCTACATTTGAGATTAAAGAACTTTTCCGCTCCAAGGTCTGCTCCAAAACCAGCTTCAGTAATGACGTAATCAGACAACCCTAAAGCGGTTTTCGTTGCAATTAAACTACAACATCCGTGTGCGATATTAGCAAAAGGACCACCATGGACTATTGCTGGAGTGTTTTCAATTGTTTGTACCAAATTAGGATGCAATGCTTTCTTAAGCAAAACAGTGAGCGCACCTTCTACGTTTAAATCCCTGACTGTAATAGGTTCTTTTTGATAGTTATAGGCTATGACCATTTTAGAAAGTCGATCTTTTAAATCTTCTAAGCTTGTAGCTAAACATAATATAGCCATAATTTCGGAGGCAACAGTGATGTCAAACTTGTCTTCTCGTGGTATACCGTTGAAAGGACCACCTAAACCAATTGTTACATTTCTTAACGAACGGTCGTTTAAGTCAACAACGCGGTTTATTATTACTCGGCGTGGGTCTATATTTAGTTCATTCCCATGGTGAATATGATTGTCTAATAAGGCTGCAAGAGCATTATTAGCTGTAGTTATAGCATGGATATCGCCTGTAAAATGAAGATTAATGTCTTCCATTGGTAGTACCTGACTATATCCACCACCTGTGGCACCACCTTTCATACCTAAAGTAGGCCCAAGTGATGGCTCACGTAATGTAACTACCGCATTCTTATTTATACGGTTTAAGGCTTGCCCTAAGCCAATTGTTACAGTCGTTTTTCCTTCACCAGCTGGTGTTGGGTTTATTGCAGTAACTAGTATTAAGTTACCTTGCTTATTTGAAGAGCTTTCAGTATTTAACTTGGCTATGTATTTTCCATATGGCTCCCAATCGTTTTCATTTAAGTGAAGATTTGATGCTAGTTCACTTATGTTAGCTAATATAGCAGATTGAGCAATTTCAATATCATTTTTCGGCTCCATTTTTTACCTCCAACACATTTCTTACTACTATTTTAACCAAACATTACATACATTTTCATCTGTTGACCATATTAACTATGACAGTACTTTAAAGGAGGATCATCCAATGGCAAATCGAACAGATATTGACGAACATATTAAAAGTGCAGAAAATACATTAGAAACAATTAAAGAACAATTAGACAAAGCGAGGCAACAGCAAGGTGCTGACATGGATGAATTCACGCAGGCTCAGCTACAACTTGAACAAACTTATGAAGATTTAGATGCAATGATGCGTTCAGCAAACTCTCAGCAACGTTACCAACTCCAACTAATCCAAAGACAAGTACGGACTGCCCAACATGAGATGATTCTAGCTGGGCAAACTAATGAACATTACGAAGGATAAATTGATGCCTGTTTTTAGGCATCTTTTTTTATATTAATTGTAAATTATTCAACGACCTTACACATGAATCAACCATTGGGGATAAATCATCGATTTGCTCTTCTGTTATTTTACGTTTGAAATCAAGTGTAATCTCTAACGTCATTTGTTCCTTATGATCTAAATTGTAACTTATTGTTCGTCTCATTTTCGGTTCATTTAACCAAACTTCCTTCAACTTTTTCTCTATTTCCTCACACGTTTTTTCATATTTTATTGGCCACCTAAAAGTAATAAAGATATCGCAGCCAACATCTTCCTTAGAGTGAATTTTTTCATCTACAAACTCATGAATTCCCGAATATAATTTAATAGTAACTATATTTGCTGGTCTTTCGTAGGTACAAAAGGACATTTTAAATGTTCTCGACATCGAAGCCATATCCATGATGTCCTTTCTGTTTATTACTTTAATTTCCTGAAAAAGGTCACGGTCATAAACATCCCCTTCAAGAACAACTTTTAAGTTTTCAAAGACAGTTGGATCAAACATTATTCGACACCCTTTTCTCTTGACGATTTTTTTCAAAAAAGATAAAATGCTTATGAAACATTATAAATGAATACATAGCTCAGTTAAAATAAAATGATTTACGTCTTCTGACTAATCTGTGATTTTACTTCGCTTTTGTATGGTAATGGTAATGTTTTAATATCTTTTGGTACAATGTACCACGAAACACAGGAGGAATTCTTTATGTTAAACGGAAAAGTAAAATGGTTCAACTCTGAAAAAGGTTTTGGCTTCATCGAAGTTGAAGGTGCAGACGACGTATTCGTACACTTCTCAGCTATCCAAGGCGAAGGTTTCAAATCATTAGAAGAAGGTCAAGAAGTTTCTTTCGAAATCGTTGAAGGTAACCGCGGACCACAAGCAGCTAACGTTACTAAGCTGTAATTAAAACTTATAGTTTAGGCATTCATACAATGTATGAATGCCTTTTTTTTACGCTATTTTTCCTCTAATTGAACACCGAGTCCTTCAGCCATTCGGTTTACAAAGTTAAAATATGCTGCAATTTGACAAATATCAAGAATTGCCCGATCAGAAAAGCCGTGGTTACGTAGCTGATTAACGTGTTCATCTTTAACACTAGCAGGTCGTCTAGTAAGTTGCACTGCATATGACAGCATTGCTTTTGTTTTTTCATCTAAAGAAGCTTCCAAGTAATTTTCCTTCAGTTGCAAAACAAGTTCCTTGTCTTTCGTCAACATATGGAGCGCCGCCCCATGATGCTCCATTCAGTAAAAACACTCATTTTCAGCAGAAACGACTGTTGCGATCATTTCTCGCTCTGCTCTAGTTAATGGACTCTTCTTATACATAATCGTCTTATAGTAGTTGTAATGAGTTTCTAATGACTCAGGAAATAAGCTATGAACTTTTAATATGTTTGCTACTTTCTTACCATAGTTTTCATACAATTCTTTAAGCTTTCCTTCTGCTTCATGTTCATCAATCATTGTTATTCTTGAACCCATTTCTCACACTCCTTTTTTATGCTTAGTTAAATAATAAACTAATTATATATTTAATTACTAGAATATTCGAATAAATAAACATCAGCCCTCTCCATTTATAGGACAGTCACATAAAATATGATGAAACAAGTTTTGTCTAGGAGGTGATGGGATGGATTTGTTAAAAGAAAAGCTATCTTCAAGGAAGTTTATTATTACTGTTGCTGGGGTTATTACTATCATATGTAATGATTATTATGGACTTGGCCTTGAAAAAGAAACAGTTTTAAGCGCTATTGGTTTAATGATGTCATATGTCGTAGGTCAAGGATATGTTGATGGGAAATATCAACAAAACAAAAATAATAAATAGTAATACCTCTCTTTCCTCCTCTTAGTCCTCAAAAACTTATCCCATTAAATAAACAAATCCTAATTGCATAATTCATTCATAAATACCAAAAAATTGGTCATCCTACAAAGATGAAAGGGTAGGTGGATGAATTTATGTCAGAACCATTCAATGAAGTAAAACAACTAGAGATGTCATTAAAAGCTGCGCAAAACATGGTAGGTAAAGCTACGATGGCTATGGATGATAATCTCCTACAAGCAGCTACTGAAGCAGTTAACAATGCTCATGCGCAATTAAATGCCTTAAGCAATAGTGGTCCAGGCACTGATGAAGAATTACTCGCTCAATCAAGACAGTTATTAGCTCAGTGTGAAGAACAAATTAATGAAGCTAGAAGATAAAAGACGACAACTTGTCGTCTTTTATTTTTACTTTTTGAATCGTTTAGTCAATAATTTCAATAACACTTTTTACTTTTATGTCATTCAAAGCTTGAGTAGCTAATTTGTCAGCTTCTTTATTTTCATTTCTATTTATAGGTTGATAATTAGGTCTAATTTTCAATACTTTAATTTTGTCTTCAATACGATCAAGCCATTTACTTAACGTTTCATCATGACATGACCATTCCCCCTCTAGTTGTTTTAAGACAACTAAAGAATCTCCTTTAAAGGTGACAGGAATTGAATTTACGCCGAGCTCTTCTAGTGCACTAATCATACTCCAAAATGCTGCATATTCCGCTTCATTATTGGAGTCAATATAAGGTATAATCTCATTTTCTCGCAAACGGTATTTTTTTGTGCCTTTTTTATAGTAAATTACGATTCCGGCAGACCCAATATTTTGCGATGTGTCAAAGCCTCCATCAAAATATGCAATTATATCATGTGGCTCATCTACGATAGAGTCTAAATACTTCTTTAACTCCTTTTTCATTATTTTAAAACCGTCTTCATCAATAATTTCTAGTGATTGTGTTCGGGCATTTGCTTCAAGGTCTTCATAAAGAAAAAGTGCTTCTGCTGGGGACATCGTTTCCGACTGAAATGAAATAGTCTTCTTTGTTCTTTTCATTTGGTATTGCCAATTCACATACACTTTCAATATTTCATCCTCCAGTTCTTTTATCACATTAATTTCTTACCATAACTCTGAAGTTTTTTTCCTATAGTACAACTTTGTAAACAAAATCTGTGCGCTTGTCGTTTCCCTTCTTCTTGTTTGTTACAGTGATATAATAAACAATCTTCGCAGTACATATCTAAAATTCCAGTAACTTTCATTAGAATGTCATGTTTTTCCACATTATCATCTCCAAGTAATACAAAGTTACAATTTTTAGTAGCTTTAGAACTTACCGACATAAGCACTTTTTTTCAAACGAAAGGTGTAAGACAAGATATCGAGAGGAGTTTCATCATGAAGATAGTAGCATCTTATGAACCATTAAATATAAATCGTACTAAGACTGATCCTTTTTATTGTGAAATGCATTCTAGAATGCAACTGCTAGGACTATTAATGCCATTTACAGAACAAATAAATTGGGACAAAAATCACGGGAACATGATTTTATCTGGTAAAAAACAAATTAAAAATTTAAAGAGGGCAGCTGCTAAAAATGACGGACTGTTCCTGTGGTATGCTCAAATTAAGAAAAATACTATTTATAAACAACTTATTCAACATTCCTTAACAGATGGCTATATATTACCTTTATCTTTTGCCGAACCATTCTCAATAACCGCCGACGGAAAGACGCTTTCATTTTGTTCTGCTAAAAAGCTTCTAGATGAGTGTACTTGGTTAGAGATATATTTAAACACTAACTATAAAAATACTGAAGTATATAACGTATGGGAAAAATTGAAGACGTTATGCCAAACTAGTCTTGCATTAAATACACCTGTTAAATTAACCTTATCAAACGAAGAAGAAAGTTAAATATCTATAATATCCTTTCCTTGCTTTCCATTGTATAATTAGTTGGAAGCATTTAAGGGGGATTTAAAAGTGATAGAAATTTACATCGATGGTGCAAGTAGCGGTGATCCAGGGCCAGCTGGAGCTGGTATTTCAATTCATAAATCAAAAGGTAATGTTGAAAAAATTTCAAAGCCTCTTGGAATGGTAAGTAACCATGAAGCTGAATTTTTGGCGTTGATCATTGCGCTCGAATATTGCATAGAGAATGAATTTAATGTAGTTTCAATAAAAACTGATTCTCAACTTGTTGAACGAGCAGTAGAAAATAAATATATAAAAAACAAAGCATTTAAAATACATTTAGATAAAGCTTTACTTATGATAGATAAAATAGAGTTATTTTTTATTAAATGGATTCCTACGAAACAAAATAAAGCAGACCAATTAGCGAAGCAAGCTATTCGCTTAAATAAAGAGGTGTGACTATGAATAATAAAACACTTTTTGCGGATAGTAGTTTACTTTTTGTTGCTTTTATTTGGGGAACCACCTTTGTTCTAGTTCAAAATGCAATTGATACGTTACCTCCACTTGCATTTAATGCAGTGCGTTTCTTTATTGCTGCAGCTTGTTTAATCATTTGGCTTGTTTCAATAAATAGAAAAAAACAGGTTGCAAAAGTATCCTTAAAGATTATTACTTCTGGAGTCATATTAGGAATACTATTGTTCGCTGGATATGCATTTCAAACGATTGGACTATTATATACGACAACTTCTAAAGCTGCATTTATTACAGGATTAAGTGTTGTATTAGTTCCCATATTCTCCCTTATTTTATTTAAGCAAAAGCCACAACTCTTTCCTGTAGTGGGCATATTTTTAGCTTTAATTGGCTTATACTTACTAACTATGATCAATACATTCGGTATTGCTTTTGGCGATTTGTTAGTTTTAGGTTGTGCTATTTCCTTTGCACTGCACATCATTTATACAGGATATTTTGCTAAAAAACATGAGGCACTAATGTTAACAGTCATTCAGATTACGACCGTTTCCATATTAAGCTTTACCAGTTCTTTACTTTTTGAAGATTGGAAAAGTGTTTTTTCCTTACAAGTGTTGTTGAACAAAGATGTCATGCTAGCAATTGGAATTACTTCTTTCCTTGCTACTGCACTTGCATTCTTTATCCAAACATCTACACAACAATATACTACACCAACGAAAGTCGGAATCATTTTTGCAATGGAACCTGTATTTGCAGCATTAACAGCTTTTCTCTTTACTAGTGAGACATTAGGAAAATCAGCTATCATCGGATGTTTCCTCATTTTCTTAGGAATGATATTAGCAGAGCTTCCTGCTATTAAAAAATTAAAAAGATTAAAGCAAGCATAGCGCTTGCTTTTTTATTTTGATAAGGATGCACTAATTGCTCCTAGTAATACTCCAAGTACAGCTCCTCCAGCAACCTCTTCAGGTTGGTGACCAAGCATTTCTTTTAGTTCTTTTTCACGGCGTGTGTGAAATACTCCAGGGTGGTCGCCTGCTAACTTTTCTACTTCTTCATCTAAATCATTTACTTGAATAGCTATTTCACCAGCATGACGCCTAATTCCTTGTGCATCATACATAACAATTAATCCAAAAATTGTTGCAAGAGCAAAATCAACTGACGTAAATCCTTTTTTCAAGCCGACATACGTCGCTAAAGAAGAAACTCCAGCCGAATGAGAACTCGGCATTCCCCCTGTTGAAAATATTGTTTTAATAATCCCTTCGTCCTTGTCTTTTGCAAAAGGAATTTTCAATACTTGTGCTATTCCAATTGAACATAAAGCAGTAGCTATCGCACGATTCATCATCTCACCTCAATTAATATTGTTTTATTGCGAATCAGTTTCTATGCACATATTTTTATGGGGTTTTGCAAAACGTAATAATGGAGGTGAGTGAATTGGCAACTCATAAAAGTAATAAAGATAACCGTGGTTCAGTAGCATCAAGTGTAAATCCACAAGGACATAGTAAAGATGCCGGAATAGAAAATGAACCTAAGACAGAACTGGAAAACCGAGCTAAGAAACGGAACACGAAATCTTAAAAACGTAGAAGTGTAATAGTTGTTGATTTAACTTCCCTAAAAAAAAACACGAACTGTTCTCCAGTTCGTGTGATACTTAGCCTATTAATTTCATTAAATTCTTAAATTCAAGTTCTTCAAACTTAAACTTTACTACTTCAGGTATCATGTTCCATTCTGCTTCATCAATATTGCATTCTAAAGGTACGTCACAACGAATAGTAGCTAAGTCTCTTGATAAATGAAGCATATCAAGGTCTGCTTCAATTTTCTTACGGATTCCAGCTGATAATGATGATAAATTCTCTAAAATCCCTTCAATACTACCGTGTTCAGCTAGTAACTTTAATGCTGTTTTTTCTCCGATACCTTTTACACCAGGATAATTGTCACTCGTATCACCCATTAAACCTTTTAAGTCTATAAACTGAGCAGGAGTTAAGTTCTTCTCTTCCAATAGTGTATCTGGACCATAAACCGCATAATTTCCAATGCCTTTTTTCATAATAATTACTTTTATATTATCGTCGACTAGTTGAAGAATATCTTTGTCACCAGTAAGGATTTTAACCTCTAATTCTTCAGAAGCGTATTGTTTAGCAATTGTTCCGATACAATCGTCTGCTTCATAGCCAACCACCCCAATATTCGGTACACTAAAACTATCAACAACTTCTTTAACTAAATCAAATTGAGGAATTAACTCGACTGGCGCTTCATCTCGGTTAGCTTTGTATTCTGTATATTGTTCCGTGCGGAATGTTTTACTACCCATGTCCCAGCAACAAATAACATGACTTGGATTAAAAGTTTCGATCGAATCCCAAAAGTACTTTACAAATCCATGGACAGCATTTGTTGGCAACCCTTTACTAGTTTTCATAATGTATCCACTGAATGAAGATGCAAAATACGCTCTAAACAAAAGCGCCATCCCATCTACTAATAATAAAGATTTTTTTTCTGACAAATTAATCGCCCCTCTCCCATTTTCCAACTTCTATTTTAACATGAAATACATAAGAAAAAACCTCTTCCTGTAGAAAGGAAAGAGGTTCCAAATACTTACAAACTAATTTATTTATTTTTAGGATTACTCATTTTTTTCGTTTCTACTTCCGCATATGAAGCAAATTCTGCGTCTTGAGAACGTTTTTGCATTTGTTTTGCATTATTATTTCGCATAGCATTTGCATTTGCATTTTTAGTTTTACCCATTCTTCCACCACCCCTTTCCTAATGTTTCTACTATTTGTAAAATCAGTGTAAATCATTCGTGTTATGTTGCAGCATAAAATTAGATGTGTTAAAAAGTTATGCTAAACTGTAAATAGATAATGGAAGAGGAAAGGAAGAATTATGTTGAGGATTAAATTAACTAGTGTATTTGTAGAAGACCAAGAAAAGGCATTGAAATTTTATACAGAAGTTTTAGGATTTATTAAGAAGACAGAATTACCTGCAGGTGAATACAAATGGCTAACTGTCGTTTCTAAAGAAGGCTCTCAGGATCTAGAATTATTACTTGAACCAAATCAGCACCCTGCGGCTAAAGTGTACCAAAAAGAGATTTATGATGCAGGTATTCCAATTACTGCATTTGAAGTGGACGATATGGACAAAGAATTTATTCGACTAAAAAGTTTAGGAGTAAGATTTAAGCAAGAACCGATGCAAGCTGGTGATGTAACAATTGCTGTTTTTGACGATACTTGTGGAAACTTAATTCAATTATATCAAGCATGATGAGCAAGTTATAAAAGAGTAGATAAAAACGCAGGGAGATGGTATCCCTGCGTCTTTCATTCTATGCATAGTTGTTAACGACGAAATCGCTAAATTCTAAATAAAACCATGTAACTCCAAACATAATTATTAAAATAAAAATGAGAAGTAACCTTGCCATATCAAGGTTCGTATTTAACTTTAAGCTAAATACTATACCTAATACGACTGAAATTGGCAGTATGAAATATATGTGGCCATACTCCAATAATTGGCGATCTAATTGATAGCGAAGCACTTTTAATAAAGGCCATGTAGGATAATCAAAAGGGATAAGTTTTATGCTTAATGTAGCTAAGGCATAAAAACTTATGATAAATCCTATAATGAATTTTTTATAAGAAAACATTTAGGGATAAGCACTCCTATCCACATTATAAGATTTATTTTAAAGCATCCAATTCTTCTGAAATAAACTCCATTAATTCTTTTACCATCTTCGCAGAAAAATCAAAGGATATACCAGCTGTTTCATAAACTTCTGGTAACGATTTTGACTTTCCTAAAGAAAGTGCTTTTTTATAGTTTTCAACAGCTTTTTCTGGGTTTTCTTTGAATTGTTTGTACATTTGTACTGCACCAAGCTGAGCTATTACGTATTCAATGTAATAGAACGGAACTTCAAAAATATGAAGGGTCATTACCCAACGGTTTGCAAGTGCATCTTCATATCCTGAGAAGTCAGTATTACTTGCGAAGAACTGTTTTGCTAACTGATAAAACTTTTCGTTCCTTTCCTCTTTCGAATGCGAAGGATTTTCATACATCCAATGTTGGAACTGGTCAATTACCACTCCATGTGGCAAGAACTTAATTATGCCTTCTAATTGTTCTCTCTTTGCACGCTTTAAATCTTCTTCATTATCATAAAATTGATCCCATAAATGCATTGAGAATAACTCCATTGTCATACTCGCTAGCTCTGCAGACTCCATCGGTGTATCCTTATATTCAGAAAGCGGCAGTTGTTCTTTGTACATATTATGAATACAATGGCCCATTTCATGGACTAATGTTGTTAAATCTGACTGGTTTCCTGTAGCATTCATAAAGATGAATGAAAGATTAGATACCGGTAGCGGCGCACAAAAACCACCAGGTGATTTTCCTTTTCGGTTTTCTAAATCTAACATGTCTCGCTTATTCATTTCAGAAATTAAATTGCCGAACTTAGGATCAATTTTATTTAACATTGTTTCTGTTCCAGAAATTAATTCTTCTACATTTTTAAATGGTTTTAGTGGCAGTTTTCCTTCTGGTACTGCTTGTACGTCCCATGGTCTATAATTCGAAACATTTATTTCCGCTTGATGTTTTTTTTCTAATGCTTCTTTTAAAGGGACAACATGTTCTTTAATTGCAGCTGCTAATTCATGACAATCTTCTGCAGTATATGAGAAGCGCTCATATTTTTTAAACATAAAGTCTCTATAATTAGCAACATCAGCATTTTTGGCTTTTTCCTCACGAATCTTAATTAAGTCTGACATTATATCGCCTAGTTCATTATTTTTAGAAAGAAGCGATTCATGCACTAATTTCCAGGCTTTCTCACGCACAGTACGGTCACTATCTTTTAGAAAAACTGCCATTTGACTTAATGTTTTTTCTTCACCATTCCAGTTAACTGTTAAGCTTCCCGTAATCTCAAAGTAACGCGTAGAAAGTTTTTCCTCTTCTACCTCTAGCTGAATATTATCTTCTCTAAATAAATTAATAGCATTTTCTTTACTTAGTATGTATTGCTCATAATAACTAGTATCTAAAGCATGGCGAAATTCACTATTGTAAAATTTCTCATCATACTTCGCTGTATACTTTTTTATTAATGGCTGAATAACTTCTGAGTCATGTTGGTAAGCCTTCTTAATGTCTTGATCTGTATTATCACATTGTAAGGCAATATAATGTCCAGTTAACGTTTCTTCAATTTCTTCAAGGACAACTGATTTATCTTGCAACCATTGGACTAAATCACTTGTTGACTTTATTTCTACATTTAAAAGCGTTTCTAGCTTATCCTTAACGAGGTTCTCATCATTTAGAGGTATATTTTCTTGATAAAATTTTTTCATTTAATACCACACCTATTCTTATTATTAGTTATACATAGAAATAGCTCCTGCCAATTGACAAGAGCTACAATAAACTTTCTATAGGTTTTCTGAAATAACCCACCATTTATCGTCTCTTTTCAGTAGTTGAATTTGTGCTTCCTTTTCAGTAGCCATACCATCAACAACGATTGTAACAGTAACGTTTACGATTTTTCGACCGTCTTCTCCATCTTCAGTGGAACCCATCTCATATGAATGAAGAATTTTATCATTTTTACTAGCCTCAGCCGTTTCCGTCATTTCCTCTATTGTTGTACCTAAGTAATCCGCAATTTCTTGTAGATGTTCTTGGTCTAACAAACTAACCATTGCCTTAATATCTTGTTTTTTCATTGATTTTAAGTACAATTCTGCTGTAGCTTCGGGTGAATCTTGATTATTACAAGCCATTAATACAACTGTCATAAATAAAAGTGTCATCATTACTACCAATTTTTTCATATTTTATCTCTCCTCTATGAAGTAAAATCACTGTAAGCCTATCTTACCATAAATATATTAGATTTTTCTGCAAAATTATATGAACAATAAAAAAAAGCCTCCACTTAAAGTGAAGGTACTACAGTTTAGTAATATGGTGAAATCATTAAATATACAATTACGCCTGTTAAGCTTACATACAACCAAAGTGGCATAGTCCATCGAGCAATTTTGCGATGTTTTTCTACTTGCATCGTAAATCCTCGAACTACAGTCGTAAGTGCTAGAGGTACGATTACAATTGCTAATAAAATATGAGAAATAAGAATAAAGAAATAAACATATCTTATAAATCCTTCTCCACCAAAAGGTGTAGACTCTGTTAAGTAATGATAAGTAACATAAGATAGTAAAAATAACGCTGTTGTAGAAAATGCTGCAATAATAAATCGTTTGTGTAAAGTAATATTTTTCATTTTAATAGCGTAAAGTGCAGCTAGTAAAAATACAAATGTAAAACTATTAAAAATTGCATTAAACATTGGTAAGATAGTGACATCAAATCCTGTCTTCCCTTCATACCCTGGGAGGAAAAATAGGATTGCAACTAATGCATTAATAGCTATTGTTAAAATGACAATGATTGGTGTGTAGTTTTTAGTATTTTCATTCATTGGCGTCCTACTCCTTTAAACTTATTATACAATTAGTAGCATACATGAGAGGATAATAGAACGCAATAAGAAAGAGAAGTTCTAATTAATAAGAGAACATATGTCAACTTGGCTTTATTTATTTTCAAGAAAAAACTCACAAAAGATTTGTGAGTTTAATGACGAACATCAATAACTTGGAAATATGGAAATTGTAACCCGATATAATAGGTAGATATTATGATCAATATCATCAACGTGATAAAGTATAAATCCACCCTAGAAAAGCCTGTTATATAATAATACGTTCTATTTTTAGCTGCAGAAAAACGTTTTGCTTCCATTGCTACCGCTATTCGATGTGCACGACGAATACTTTGTGAGAATAGCGGAATAGTATAGCGTTTAAGGCGTAAATAAAAGCTAGTTAATCCCTTACCACTCTCTGCACCCCGGACTTTTAAAGCATACCTTAACGTTTGCAATTCATCGAATAATATAGGTAATAATCGCAATGCTGCCATAAAAGCATAAGCATATTTTGGACTTACCTTTAATTGTTGCATTAAGGAATAAAAGAGCATTACTGGGCGTGTTGTTAATGCAAACAAAAGACTTAATGACGCGAATACTAACGCACGAAAACCAATGTGAATCCCTCTGAATAAACTTTCTTCACTCACTTTCACTAATGCCCATTCAAATAAGACATTGCTACCTTTTCCAAACATAATCATCGTACTTGCAGTTGAAATGAAAATCAGAAAAAAAGGGATACTGAATAACAATATTCGTTTTTTTGGATGACCTGTCATAAAGAAAAATACGGCGTATAGGACGATCGCTAAGTTAATCATCACATTAGGGTTATGAATAAATAATACTGTAAGGAAGATTACAGTTAATAAAATTAATTTTAGACTTGGATTAATTTTATGAATCCAAGTTTCTTTAACAACGAGACTATCGTACATAGAGCTCGCTCCCCTCTAGTGACGCAGGTCTTTCACGCTTCCTAACCTCGTAATCTTCAGTTAATATTCCTTGTTCAATTTGCCAAACCCTAGTTGCAAAGTGTTCAACAATATGAAGATCATGGGTAACCATAATAATCGAAGTACCGTTTTCTTGCAATAACTGAAGGTGTTCTAAAATCTCAAACGTATTTTTTGCATCTTGACCAAAAGTTGGTTCATCAAGTAACAATACTTTTTGATTTTTTACAATTGCTGTTGCGACACTTAACCTTCTTTTTTGCCCAATTGATAATTGGTACGGGTGATTTTCTGCAAACGCCGTTAATTGAAATTGACGTAATATTTTCTCCACCCTTGGCTTTATTACTTTTTCCGGAACTTGATCTATTCTTAAGGTAAAAGCAACTTCATCATAAACTGTATTTGTAACAAACTGATATTCCGGATTCTGAAAGACAAAGGACATCTCTTCAGTTAGTTTAGTTCTTTTTGAAACTACTTTCTCAGCAAATTCATACGTTCCACTAGTTTTGATGAGTTGCATTAAGGCATGTAAAAACGTGCTCTTACCAGCTCCATTTTCCCCGATGACAGTAATCCATTCCCCTGGTTTTACTGAAGTAGAGGAAACAGCTATTTTTATTTCTTTCCCTCTATATCCTTTAAAATCATCAAGTTTCAATAAATCAGACTGCTCATTAAAGTGGATTTCTTGCTGATAACTCTTTTGTTTGCTATTTATATATTCATTCCAAACATCTGGATACCAAATACCACCACTAATTAGTTCCGCTTTATTATTAGCAAAAACATCCTCTTTTTTACCATCTGCGATAATCTGTCCATTACTGTTAAATAAGATAATTCGGTCTACAAAATCAATAACTTCATCTATTTTATGCTCAACAATAATTACAGTTTTATCTTTACTAACGTCCTTAAGTGTTTGCCAAACTTGCTTTGTACCTTCGGGGTCTAACATTGCAGTCGGCTCGTCTAAAAAAAGAACTTCTGGGTCTAATGCCAAAACAGATGCAATGGCTAGCCTTTGTTTCATTCCCCCAGAAAGATGTTGAATATTTGTGTGCAAGTTCTCTAAACGAAGATTTACAGTAGCGAGCAGTTGTTCAATACGTTCTTTCATTTCAGGTTGAGGAACTTGTAAATTCTCTAGAACAAAGGCAATTTCTTCATCAACAAAGGGCATACAAAATTGACTTTCCGGATCTTGAAATACATAAGCCCAAGATTCTGGAACATTAATACTCTCAGCTTTCATTGGCACTTCTATAGAATTTGGAATAATTCCAGCCATGACTTGTAGTAACGTCGATTTACCACAACCAGATGGACCAAGCATTAATACTTTTTCGCCTTTGCGAAAACAAAGGGATAAATCCTTAAATAATAAGGATTCTCCCCCTGGAAATTTTAGTCTTAATTTATCTACACCATAACTTGATGTCATAAGATACTCCTTTTTAATCTTCTAATGCCTCATAGTCTTTTTGCTCTACTGGGCGAACTAGATTAGTTACACCTGTAAGTTCTAATGCTTTAACGATAGCATATGCAAAAATACCAGCAATAACAATTGCCCCTAGTGTACGTGCACCAATCATAATTAATAAATTCCATAACGCTAAATCTACGATATACCCATTGAAGTAATCGACAACAAGTGACCCAATTGTCGCACCAATTGCAGCTAATGAAACAACAATTACTGAAAAACGTTTATAGCGGAATGCTGCAAAAACAAGTTCTGCTCCAATCCCTTGTATTAGACCATAAATTAATAATGGAACTCCATAAGGGCTTCCAAGGATAAACTCTCCACTAGCAGCTACTAATTCTGCAATAATTGCTACACCCGGCTTACGAATCACTAAGAATGCAATAGTTGCAGCAATAAACCACATACCATAAACAAGCTCGTTAATATGAAAGCCAAATGGAGTTACGAATGCATAAAATTGTGCCCACAATACGTAAACAACTGCAAACACTAATGCAATGACAGCGGTTACTAATATATCGGCTAATGTTAACTTACTAGATTTTCTTTCTGATACACTATTATTCATTTTAATCTCTCCCCTGAAATTATATTTGAACAATAAAAAACCTGCACTATAGATCCAGTGCAGGCAAATATGTATAAGTTGACTATCGCAGTATTAAACGTTATCGACTTATTACTTCCTTGCGCTGGTATTATCCAGATCGAGTTTTGAGGGTTAGCAATAACATTGCCTCTCAGCCAAATAGATGGCACCCCTAGTAATAATTAGTTGGTTTTTTATTGTCGCTTTCATTTTATCGGTTACTTATCTTTTTGTAAATAGTTAATTGGTTAGAAAAGAAAAATCTCCTCTATTTTTTGTTAAATGTGTATAAATAGCCCTCACCGCTCTTGTCCTATTGCAATAGAATACATGGGAGGGATTTTTAATTATGATAAGTTTTTTTTCAATCTTTAACGAATTTTTTGTTTTATTTCTCATTGCTTTTATAGGATTCAGTGCAAAGTGGTTTGGAATATTTAATAAAAAAATTGATTTTGCTTTTACGCAAATCATATTATTTATTACATTACCTCTGTTAATCATACATTCACTCGACTATAAAATTAGCTTGTATATCTTCAAAGATTTTTTATGGTTAATCTTATTGTCAGTTTTCATATTATCTATAGCAGTAATAATTGCACATTTTTTAGTCAAACCTATAAAACTGTCTAGTTCTAGAAGTGGTGTTTTTCAAGCGTTGATGATATTTGGAAACCAAGGGTTTATTGGATTCGCACTTTGTTTTCTTTTATTTAAAGAACAGGGCATTGCCTACGCCACTATATTTAATTTATTCTTTTTAATATTGATTTGGACATATGGCGTCTATTTAGTTGCCCGAGATAAAGTTAAACTTCCATTATGGAAGCTCCTGTTTAATCCAGGCTTAATCGCTACCTTAATCGGCCTTATTCTTATTACGACTCCATTAACACTTCCATACACGATATCTAAATCATTTCAACTGATTGGATTGTGTACTATTCCACTATCAATGCTGTTCATTGGAAGTTTGCTTGGAAATATTAAAAAGTCAGACTTATATTGCTATTTAAGATATTATCCGCTTTGGTTGCTTGCTTTTATGAAATTATTACTATTACCATTACTCTTATTCCCATTTTTATTACTACACATCTCATATGAAGTTATAATGGTCGCAATTATATTAACAGCAACACCATCAGCACCAACAATTGCATTGTATGCAAAATCATTTAAAGCGGATTATCGTTTAGCAACGGTAGGCGTATTTATTACAACACTTCTTGCTTGCTTAACAATTCCATTCCTGTTTTGGCTAGCATCATATTTGTTTTGTATATTCTAAAAAAGTACAGAGCTTTCACTCTGTACTTTTTTCATATTAAAATGAAGTTTTCTCTTCTAAGAAGCTCTTTAAATTTGAAATTGCCATCCTTTTTTGTTCCATCGTGTCACGGTCACGAACTGTAACCATACCATCTTCTTTAGAGTCAAAGTCATACGTAATACAATAAGGTGTTCCAATTTCGTCATGACGGCGGTAACGTTTACCGATTGAACCAGCATCATCATAATCAACCATAAAATGTTTAGCTAACTCTGCAAAGACATCTCCAGCCTCTTCTGAGAGTTTTTTAGATAGCGGGAATATCGCTGCTTTATAAGGTGCTAACGCTGGGTGGAAACGCATCACAGTTCTACTAGAACCATCTTCTAACTCTTCTACTTCGAATGCATCAATTAAGTAAGCAAGTGTTACTCTGTCAGCTCCTAATGATGGTTCGATACAATAAGGTACATAACGTTCATTAGCTTGTTGATCAAAGTATTCAAAGTCATCTCCAGAATGCTCCATATGGCGTTTTAAATCGAAGTCAGTTCTGGAAGCAATACCCCAAAGTTCTCCCCAACCAAACGGGAATTTATATTCAAAATCAATAGTCGCATTACTGTAATGAGAAAGCTCATCAGCATCATGTTCGCGAAGTCTTAAGTTATCTTCTTTCATTCCAAGATTAAGTAGCCAATCTTTCGCAAAATCTTTCCAATATTCATACCACTTCAACTCTTCACCAGGTTTACAGAAAAATTCAAGTTCCATTTGCTCGAATTCACGAGTACGGAATGTGAAATTTCCTGGAGTTATCTCGTTACGGAAGCTTTTACCTACCTGAGCAATACCAAATGGAACCTTTTTACGCATTGTGCGTTGAACATTTTTAAAGTTAACGAATATTCCTTGTGCTGTTTCCGGACGAAGGTATATTTCATTCGTACTTGATTCAGTAACCCCTTGATGCGTTTTAAACATTAAGTTAAATTGACGAACTCCTGTAAAATCTTTACTACCACATTCAGTACATGCAATATCATGCTCTTTTATTAACTCTTCCATCTTTTCAAATGGAAGTCCATCAACAATCATTTCAATTCCTTTTTCATCTAAAGCATCTTCGATAAGCTTGTCAGCACGGTGTCGAGCTTTACAAGATTTACAATCAATCATAGGATCATTGAAGTTCCCTAAGTGACCTGAAGCTTCCCAAGTTTTAGGATTCATTAAGATAGCTGCATCTAAACCAACATTGTATGGAGACTCTTGAACAAACTTTCTCCACCATGCTTTCTTAACATTATTTTTAAGTTCAGTTCCTAATGGACCATAATCCCAAGTATTTGCAAGTCCACCGTATATTTCAGAGCCAGGAAAAACAAACCCTCTATGTTTAGCATGCGAAACAATTTCTTCCATCGATTTTGTCATTACATTCTCTCCTTCATCGTTTCATATTGACCTAAGTAAATAGAAAAAACTAAAAAACTCCCATCCTTAGGCTTTATTAGCCTAGGGACGAGAGTAACCCGCGGTTCCACCCTAGTTGGTATTTAAAGAAATACCCACTTTATCAGAATAACTCGAGATTGCCGTTTCACTGAACTGTTTTACTAGGCTTACACCATCCCTAGTTCGCTTGGAAAACAATTATTTCAGCTACTATAAATCCTTCATCGTTAATTATTTAAATTTTAAAGTCATATTACCAACAAACGAACTGTAAGTCAATCATGTTATTATATAAATAGTATATGAGGTATCTTATAAATTGTTTATAAGTTACGAAATAAGCATAAAAAAGTTATAATAAACCATATGCAATTAAGAGAGGTTGGTTATTATGCCTAATGTATGGACCCATATTTTATATGGCGAAAAGATGTTGAAAGAAGCTAATACAACATTGGAAACAGAAGAAATGCAACTTTTCAAACTAGGAACTCAAGGACCAGATCCATTTTTTTATCACAACTATTTACCTTGGAAAAGTACACCTGTCGCTGAAGTTGGTTTGAAGCTGCATTATGAACATTGTGGACCCGTTCTATTAGATTTAATTAAAGGTGCAAAAATATTAAATGATAATAAAGTAAAAGCCTATGTTTTAGGCTTTGTCACTCATCATTTACTAGATAGAAACACGCATCCTTATATACATTATAAAGCTGGTTACAAAGGGAACGACCATCAAAAATTAGAAATTATTATTGATACAATTTTAATGAAAGAACATCGTAATATTGAAACTTGGAAGACGCCAGTTTATAAAGAGATTGATGTTGGAAAGTACTTATATTTACCTATTGTAAACTTATTAGAGGAAGTTATTCAAAAATATTTCACTGACACTGCAATTAAAATGCCTAACAATTATGTTGCAGATTCATATAAACATATGAAACAAGCTTTAAAAGTATTATTTGACCCATACGGTTTAAAAACGAAACTTTTAAAAGAAAAAGTTTCTTCTTTCACTTACCAAAAAGAATTTATTGAGAAAGATTACTTAAACAAAGAAAAGAAAGTTTGGTATCACCCAGCAATTAAAGACGAGGAAAGCACAGAATCTTTTTACGAGCTTTTTGAAAAAGCTGAAATAGAAGGGAAACTTTTATTTCCTGCAATTCTTTCTTTTTGGGAAGATGATAAAAATTCATATAATGATATTGAAAAGTTACTTGCAAACATATCCTATGATACTGGAAAAGATGCATCCTTAGATATTAAAAATAAATTCTCTGACTGTATCTTATAAGAAAAGCGAGGCGAACGCTCAGCGACGTAAAACCTGGAGCACTTTGTTTGAGATAAAGGAATCACAACGAGCACAGCGAGTTGATGATGACTTATCGTAAATAAAAAGTGTGAAGGTTACTAGTCGCTGTGAGCCGCAGCTGGATCAATAAAGAAAAGCGAGGCGAACGCTCAGCAGCGTAAAAAAAGCCTAGGATAAAACTAAAAGAGTTCATGCAAAAGAAGAACTTTAAAACTGGATAATATAATAGTAAATGTGGCGAAGTCAAAATGCGGAGACTCCTACGGGAAAGCCCGTGTTCGAAAGCGGTGTTTGCTTTCATTGGAGGCTGAGGCCAGGCCCGTGGAAAGCGATGGATTTTGACGGAGCATAATTATATTTTCTTATTAGTAAAAAGAATAACCGAACTCATTTAGATCGTAAATCTGAATGAGTTCGGTTATTTCTAATTTTATAACATTTTTGTCGCAGCATTATCTTTTTAATTACTATTCATAGCTTCTTCTTTACCTTTTTCGATATCTACTTTACTTAATATAAAGATTCCTGCTAGGAAAAAGACAACTAACAATAAAATACCTAATCGGTTTGAGCCTGTTAAATAACCTACATAAGCTAAGGCTGCTGGACCAAAGACAGCAGAAAACTTTGCTGAGATACCGTAAAAGCCGAAAAATTCCGCTCGTTTGTTTTTTGGAGTCATACTACCAAAAATAGAGCGAGATATAGCTTGTGCTCCACCTTGTACTAACCCTACGCAAATCGCTAAAATATAAAAATGAATTGCAGAAGTCATAAAATAGCCAAGAATAACGATGAAAACATACATCCATAAAGCAATATATAATGCTCTTTTCGGTTTAATTTTTTGTGCTAGCCAACCAAAGAAAAATGCACAAGGTATACCTACAAATTGTGTAATTAATAGCGCTTGTATTAACTCATTAGTACCAATACCAATCTCAGCACCATATATAGTTGCCATTTTAATAATGGTCGAAATACCATCATTAAAGAGCCAAAAAGCAATTAAAAAGATTAAAACTTGTTTATATTGTTTAATATCTTTAAATGTTGTAGCTACTCGCTTAAACCCTATAGAAATGTAACTTCCATTCATTTTCTCAACTACATTTTTACGTTCTTTAACATTTTTAAACATTGGAATAGAAAATACAAACCACCAAATCCCAACAGTAACGAAAGAAATTTGCGTTGCAACTGTTCCATTTGGTATATTAAACCATTCATATTTCATAATCATTGCTAAGTTAATAGCTAGTAGTATTCCACCACCGATATATCCAAACGCATAACCTCTTGCGGAAATACGATCGATTTCATTGTTATTTGCAATATCCGGTAAAAACGCGTCATAGAATGAATTTCCACCAGAGAATCCTATTGTCCCAATAATGACAATGAGTGAGGCAAATAAATAGTCACCTTCTCCAACGAATGCAAGTAACACACTTGCAATCATACCCATGTAGGCGAAGAATCTTAAAAATTTCATTTTAGAACTAGAATAATCTGCTATTGCCCCTAAAATTGGTGCTAAGAAAACGATTAAAAGCGCGGCAATTGATTGTGTATAACCCCAATATTGTGTTGCAACACCCTTATCTAAACCTGAACCAGCAACGTTTGCATAATAAATCGGGAGAACAGCCGCCATAATTGTAGTAACAAAAGCAGAATTCGCCCAATCGTACATTGTCCAGCTCCATATTTCTTTCCGTTTCGGATTCATATATAATCCCCCATTCTACTTCTATTTATAGAATAGCATATTTCTTATAAAAAACATTAAAATATTTTTATTTTTCAGACTTATTTTCTACTGCTATTAGCAGCAAATTTCTCAATAATATTTGTTCTACTTGCCCATAACAGAAGAATAACCGTTACTGTAATTAATAAAGGAACAGCAGTTGTTTCGTATGTTGCGAAGTACAAAATTGGCAGCAGAGAAAATGCACCCAAAACAGCAATTGTTGCACTCCTCGAAAGTAATGCTAATAAGACGAAAGCAGCTAGGAAATACAGAAAGGAAATGAAATCAAAAATTAAAAATGACCCGATAAATGTAGCAATTCCTTTTCCACCATGAAATTTTAAAAAGATAGGAAATAAGTGACCAACTAATACAGCTAGGAGAACAACCGCTTGTACCTCTATAGATAAACCTAGTCCTTTTGCAATAAATATTGCAACTAAGCCTTTTAACCCATCTCCTATAGCTGTAATAAAAAATGCTTTTTTACCAAATAAAGTACCTGCATTACGTGCACCAACATTTTTACTGCCCATCTCTCTAATGTCTTTACCTGCAAATATTTTTGATACTAAATAGCCGGACATAATTGAACCTAATAAATAACTAAAAATAATTACGATCATAATTTCCATATTATACACCTCAAATAAAGTATACGAAGAAATAGTTTAAAAAACTACAAAAATAAGCCGCTTCATTTAAAAAGCGGCTATTCTTGAGGGTTTATCATATTTTTAGGTTGCATTATTTGATCAAATTGCTCCTCCTTTAAATATTTCTTTTTTAATGTTGCTTCTTTTAAAGATATGTTATTTTCAAAAGCATACTTTGCAACCTCGGCCGCCTTTTCATAACCAATATAAGGGTTCAATGCCGTTACTAGCATTAAAGAACTATCAACGTAATCTTTGATTGTTTTTTCATTCGCGGTTATTCCATTTAAACATCTTGTCGTAAAATTCGTTATTCCATCAGCTAATATACGACTAGACTGCAAGAAATTATAAATTATTACTGGCTTAAATACATTTAATTCAAAGTTTCCTTGACTAGCTGCAAACCCAATCGTTGCATCGTTCCCCATTATTTGTACTGCAATCATCGTTAGTGCTTCACTTTGCGTAGGGTTCACTTTTCCCGGCATAATTGAGCTTCCAGGTTCATTGGCAGGAATTGAAATTTCACCAATTCCACATCTTGGTCCGCTAGCTAACCACCGAACGTCATTTGCAATTTTCATAGCATCCGCTGCTAGTGCTTTTAATGCGCCATGGCAATAAACGATTTCGTTATGACTAGTCAAAGCTTGAAACTTATTTTCAGATGCTTTGAATGGTAACCCTGTGATTCGTGATATTTCTTTCACCATAAATAAATCAAAATACGGATGCGTATTTACCCCTGTACCAACTGCGGTACCACCAATTGCAAGTTCCATTAAAGGCTCAATAGAATCCAGTATCATTTTTTCACATTTTTCAACCATTCGATGCCAGCCGCTCACCTCTTGCCCTAAAGTTAATGGAGTAGCATCTTGTAAGTGGGTTCTACCTATTTTTACAACGCTACTAAATTCATTACTTTTTTCCTGCAACGTACTTTTCATAATCTCTATAGATGGAAGTAATTTTGTCTTTAAGCTTAATACTGCTGCGATATGCATTGCTGTTGGAAATGTATCGTTTGAACTTTGCCCATAGTTAACATCATCATTAGGGTGAACAGTTATATTTTCTATACCAGCTTCTTTCAGTAATTCGTTTGCTCGATTTGCTATTACTTCATTTACATTCATATGTGTTTGCGTTCCACTACCAGTTTGCCATACCTTTAATGGAAAATGGGCATTCCATTTACCTGCACTAATCTCATCACAAACTGTCATAATTGCTTTTGCCTTCTTTTTATCTATCTTTTGCAAATTACAATTAACTTTTGCTGCAGCTTTTTTTAAAATAGCAAATGCCAGAATTACTTCCATTGGCATTTTATCACTACCAATATTAAAGTTTTCAATACTTCTTTGTGTTTGCGCCCCCCATAATTTCCCCTCAAGCACTTTGATCTCACCAATGGAATCTTTCTCAATTCTATAACTCATTCTTTTCATTCCTCCTTTTGCCGGAAATTGTTCCTATTAAAGTGTTCTTTCCATTTTAATAAAAGGATATTCACTGCCATTCGTTCTTTGCATGTATGTTGATACTGTTTTAAATTTTGCTTTTTTGTAAACTTTGATCGCTCTTTCATTAAACGCCGCTACAGACAGGTTTACTTTATTGATATTACTAAAATTATTTTCTATGTAATTTATTCCCCTATTTACAAAATCTAACCCTATACCTTGTCCTGTTAAGTGAGGTGCTAAACCTAAGCCAATTACTGCTTCATTTTTATGAAAAAGGAAACTAAAAAAGCCTATAAGATTTTGATTTGAATCTTTAACTGAATAGTAATTGCTTCCTCTTGCCTTTTCACTTAATAATTCTTCTAAATCTTCCAAATCATTTTCTGCATTGTAAAAGGAATATGGACCTTCATATTTCCATGATGCAATTTCTTCAGCATCTGATTGTGACATTAGCCATATTGATACATATTCTATGCTCATGATTTATCACACCTTTAACTCTTTCTTACTTTTATTGTACCCATGTTTGAAATGAGTTTAAAATGATATACACATAATTATCAGATTTATTTAATTTTAACTAGAAAAAGGGCCACCAATGAATTATTGGAGGCCCTCTATTTATCAGCATCTTTTCTATTTTTCTATTTCATTATCCTTATATGAACACCAGTCACTCCAACTACCGCCATACAGTTTTACATTTTTATACCCAGATTCGATTAAAGCTAAAATATTAGGACATGCTGTAACCCCAGATCCACAATATACTATATAAGACTTTTCTTTAGGAAGCTGTGCAAAACGAGCTTTAATTTCCTCATCACTTTTCCATTTCCCAGTTTCGTCCAACAAATCTTTCCAGAAGTAGTTTACAGCTGAAGGTATATGCCCAGCAATAGGGTCGAGCGGTTCATGAATACCTTTGTAGCGCTTTTCCTCACGTGAATCTATCAATATAGTATTATCATCAATAATCGCACGTTGAACCTCTTCCATATCAACTATTATGTCATTTTGGAAGTTGCCGACAAATTTCGTTTCTTTTACTTCAGTATGTTCATCGGATATTGGCAGTCCTGCACTTTTCCATACAGAATAGCCCCCATTAAGGATAAAAGCTTTAGTATGGCCTGCATATCGTAACAAAAACCAAAGTCTTGCTGCCATTGCTCCACCTTGGTCATCGTATATGACTACTTTTGTAGTTTTCTCTATTCCTAACCTACCAAATAACGTCTCTAACGATTTCTTACTCGGTATAGGGTGACGACCTCCATGAGTGCTTACATTACGTGATAGATCTACTTCTAAATCGCAATATACTGCACCTGGAATATGATCTTTCAAAAATAATTGCCGACCGTCGGTACCAGTAGACATAGGAAAACGACAATCTATTATTCTTATATCTTCATCATGTAAGCGATCTAATAACCATTCATCATTTACAATATACTGCACAACTGGCTCCCCCTCGGTAAAATTAATGCTTTTCTTTACTTAAAAATTGGAACACCATTTCTTTTGTGACTAATTTTCTTTCGGGCAATTCAAAATTTACTTGCTTACGATACTCATTCATTTTTTTTGAGATGTTATTTACTTCCTCTAAAGAAAACGGTTCATTATTCTTAGCAAGTGTTAGCATTGTATTTATTGCCTCTTCTCGCAATTCATCCATTTGTTGAAAGGTTTTCACCATTTTCGCTTGATTTTTTGAATGTGTTGAAATTGCTTTATGTACGGTCATTATTATCCTCCAAGATGCTTTTTCTTTTTTCCATTAATGATACTACCTGTTCTTTCGGATTCCAGCAAGAAAATTGATATTTTGGCTTCGTTTCATACTTTAACCGAGAGCAATAATAAGATGTTTTCCTATTCTCTTTGACTACCACAAAATGTTGACAAGTCGCACAACAGTGGAATGAACTGTTAATGTCCATCGAATTCTCCTAATCATGATTAATTAATTCTTTTAGTAGTAATTCATTGATATCCGCTAATGCTATCTTATCATTTTGTAGCTGTTTTATGGTAGGTAACATTCTATTTAACTTTTCATCTAAATAACCATGTAACTTTTCAACTTTTAATACTAATTTTTGCTCCATCCTTTTCACCCGGTATATTTCTTGAAACCACCCCTGTGCCTCTTCCTCAAAATTTTGTTTAAGAAGTTCAAGAAATATTATTGGTGGGTGCGTTCGCTTAGTAATTATCCAGTTTGTGACTAAATAACATCTCACACTTTGAAAAAGTAACTTGCTGTTATTGTCTTCTCTTTCGTTATATAGTTTTAAGTTGCGAACCGCCATCTGTTGGTAATGCATTGCTAATTTTAATAACGAGAAAGAATGTATCCATCTTGCTTTAATTTCCCTAATGATTTCCCCATTTTCTATATATACAATATCTGAATTCAACCACTCATATAAAGAGGAATTAGATTTAAGTAATAGATTACTCATTTTATAAATATCCCAACCATGAACTTCAATGCTCTCTGTTAATTGCAAATGAAACGCTTCTTTAGGTCTGTTTACTTTCAAATAATTATCAATTGTATGTTTATAAATAATACCAATGTCGTGATCACTGTTAGTATGTTCTACTTTATAGGCTCTAGAGCCAATTTCAACAGCATAAAGGATGGTGATATTTAATTCTTCAGCCAAATCGTATAATTTATTAATTATTAAATGCCTATCCATCCTCATCAAAACACCTTTCTAACTACTAACTCTTCTCTGGTTTAATAAAGACCTCAGAATAATTTGTTTCTCTTATTAATGCTTGTTCCTCTGCTGGAATTCGTACTTTAAACAAAATAAAAGCATTTGCAATCGAAAATACGATTAATGTTACATAGGCTTGAAAAATCATTGGGATTAAAAAAATTTCCAGGCAAACTACTAAATAATTCGGATGTTTAAAAAAGCGAAAAGGACCATTAGCTTTTACTTTTGCTCCTTCAAGAACTATTATTTTGGTGTTCCAATACTTCCCAAGCGTAACTAAAACCCATATTCTAAGCAATTGTGTCAAAATTAACAAACCGATTAAAATTGGCCACACTTGTGACAATGCTTTTTCAAAATAAAGAACTTCAATAAATAGTGAGATGAAAAAAAACACATGGAGCGAAACAATGTATTTATAATGTTCTTTTCCGACCTCGATAGCTCCTTGTTTTTTCATGAACGTTTCATTTTTTTTAGCAATATACAATTCGATAATCCGTTGGAAAATGATAAAAGTAATCAAAAATTGAAAAAACATTTTACACACTCTCCTTTCTTGTGCCTTTTAGTAACGCTAGTTCAGAACTAAAACCAGGACCTAATGAAGTCATTAAGCCAAGTTCTCCATCCTTTATTCCTTTTTTCATTGTCTCTTCAAGCACAAATATTACTGTTGTTGATGACATATTCCCATATTCCTCTAAGACGAAGCGTGAAATATCAGTCATGTTTGGTTGTAATTGTAACGCCTCTTCATAAGCGTCTAGTACTTTCTTTCCACCAGGGTGAGCAATAAAATGCGAAATATCTTTTTGTGTTACCATATTACTGTCTAAAAATTCATCTACATTTTCAGAAAACCAATTTTTAACTAAATTAGGAATACTCTTTGAAAAAACAACAAATAACCCTTCATTCTTAACATCCCAACCCATTACATCTTCGGAATCAGGTTTTAATGTAGATCTTGTGTTTATGATTTCAAATAAATTAGATGTGGCAACTTTCCTTAAAGTTTTCGCTTCTGTTCCAGAAACTAATGTACATGCGACACCGTCAGCAAATAAGGAACTTCCAACTAAGTTACTTTTTGATTTGTCATTTCGTTGAAACGTTAAGCTACAAAGCTCAACAGTAATAACAAGAACATTAGCCTTTGGATAAGCTTTACAGTAATCCATCGCACGCGCTATACCTGCAGTCCCCCCAGCACATCCCAAACCCCAAATCGGTATTCTTTTTACATGCCTAGAAAAAGGCAAAGCATTAATAATTTTCACATCAATTGTCGGAGTTGCTAGTCCTGTAGTAGATATAAAAAAAATGGCGTCAATTTCATCGTAATCCACGCTTTGTTCTAAAAAAGACTTATTTTCTAGACAACTCTTAACCGCTTCAATACTTAATTTTGTTGCATGTTCAATATAAGCGTTATTTTTCTCTTCAAATGTATGAGGCTCTTTATACCATTCAAATGGCATACAAAAATATCTTGTCCTGATTTGGCCGTTATGAAAAATTGAAAGTAGTCGATCGATATCTTCAAAGCGATCAGAAAACATCGTTTTAGCAAATGATAATGCCTCTTCTTGTTTTAAAGCATAAGGCAAATTGGCATGAGCAACGGAAGTAATAAATGGCATAGGTAATCCTCCCAGCATTTTTCTATACCGTTATCATGCTTACTATTATGTTTTATTATGCAAATTTTGGAATATTACTCCCAGGAAGAAAGTATTAAAAATACATAAAAAAGAAGCATAGAATGCATGCTTCTTATCTATTACCTATTCTACTAAGCTGACTTTTGCGCACAGTTTGATTGCTTAAGTCTATACGAACTCCAATACTAACAATAGCTTCGATTGCTTGAAAAACTACAAATCCTAAAAGGATTGCTGATACTGCATCTAGGATAACATGTTGCTTTACAAATAATGTAGATATAATAATTAACAGTGAAGTAATTGAAACCGTCATTACAACTGGTTTACTAATACCCCTTGCCTTAACAATACCGAATAGCATTAAAAAGCTCGTCAATGAATGGATACTAGGAAAGGCATTGTACGGTTCATCATTAGCATAGATTAATTTAACTAAGGAAGTGAAAAAACCTTTACCTTGTAATTCTGGCCTTGGGACATGTGTTTGAAAAACAAAATAAATTGCGTAACAAACTAACATTGAAATAAGCATTGTAGCTAATGTTTTCCAATAGATCGCTCGGTCTTTCCAAGCCAAATATGCCATGGTTAAAAAGATAAATGGATACCAAATAATATAGGGAACTATAAAAATATCAACGAAAGGAATTAACTCATCGACCTTTGTAATTAATAACTGCGCCCCACGTTGATCGTTATTTAATAAATTATAAAATGTATGAAAAAGCGGGATTAAAAGAAGCGCTGCTAGTGCTAAAACATATTGTACTAATTGCTTCATTCTGTTCACTCCTCATTTGCAAATAAAAACTATTTATCTTATAAACAATTAAATTGTTTGGGAAAATGCGACAATTTTAATTGTAACTTGTAATTGTTAATAATGAAAGGAAAAACTTCAATTGCGAAACATCTCATATAAAAAGGAAAAAGAAGCGGGAAAATCGCTCCTTTTCATTTTTATTCACTAATTTCTGTTTTGCGAATCAATTTTTGAATATATTTCTTTCACTTCATTCACATTAAATGATGTGTCAAATGCCGCCATCTTTCCAACTTTATAGTCTTCTAGCAATTCTAACATAGCATTTACTGTATGTTGTCTTTTTAACTCTTGTTGTCTTATATAGTGTTTAATAAACTGATTTAATGTTTGATTTAATTCTTTATCCATCGTTTCATCTAGTTGCCCTTCAAGGTTTTCCTTCATTTTCACACTACCATCTTGTTCAAAAAACTGTTTACCACTTTTAAAAATCGTTAGCGACTTTTTAAGCTTATTTAAATCTAACATTTTTAACTCTGATGATATTTTCGGTGAATGTATATCTGAATCTTCAATCTCAGTAAAAGAAATTGAAATTGACGAACTTTTGCATTCTTTTTCATCCAGAGAAACTATCGTATTTAATTGTTGATTAATGTAATTTTCAATCCTTAATGTTGTGGCACGAAGTTCTTGCCCCCAATCATGTGATAAAAACTCAATTAGTTCTAATAAACATTTATTTAGTGCTACTTTAATGTTTCTTCCATCCTCTTGTAGCGATGAAGGGTTAAATGCATGTTTAAAACCTTCATTATAACGGAACAATACACGCTTTTTAACATAAAACAAGAGTTCTTCTATTTCTTTTTTAAGTGCTTGATTACTAGAATGTAAGGAGCGATTTATTATCGATTCTTTTACATAATTTATTGAACTTAATAATTGTTCTTTCTGAAGTTCCTTTTCTTCTTTTTCACCTAAAGCAGTTGAAATATAATCCGATAATACATTTTTAATCGATTCAATTTGCCTTACAGCTGCTTTATCTACATTGAAGGCTAATTCTTGAGAAATAAATGGGAGAAAGTCTCCTTTAAAATTACTCATGCCAGAGTCATTACTATTATCAGCTACTAAAGCATTCTTACTAGATACTGGATATAACCTAGGCTTTCTAATTCCACATTCCGTTAAGTTATCTTCCACATGGTCCATTACCAGTTGAAGTTCTTCGTCATTTTGCGCTAAATCTTTCGCATTAATAATGAAAAACATTTTATCAAGCTCAAATGCATCCTTCACTCGCCCTAATTGTATTAGAAATTCTCGATCTGCATGATTAAATGCGTGGTTGAAATATGTTACAAATAACACAGCATCTGCATTTTTAATATAATCAAATGCTACGTCTGTATGTCTAGCATTTATTGAGTCCGCCCCTGGTGTATCAACTAAAATGACACCTTGTCTTGTTAGTTCACAATCATAATATAACTCTATGTTATTTACAAAACATGCTTTATGTTCTAAAGCTACATATTCCTCATATTGCTTACGGTCTACTTTTACGATCTGGCCAAACTTAGTTGATGCCGATTCGTAACCTTTCGCAAAAGCTTTTAAAAATGAATAATGTGCTTTTGCATTTTCAACGATATCATTAACAGGTATATCCCTTATAACAGTAAGGGCTTGCTTAAATGAGTCAGCCTCTTTATTAAACACTTTTAACGAATGTTGAATGTCGGCTAAAATTTCCGCTTCTTCTTTCATATGAACTAAAATTGTTCCATGCTCATGCTTTTCGTCAATTGGCAAAATCTTATTAATAGTTGCTGTTGTTGGATTAGGTGAAACAGGAAGAACCTTTTCACCAATTAATGCATTTGCAAAAGAAGATTTCCCTGCTGAAAAAGCCCCGAATAATGCAATGGTATATCTATTACTTGCTAATCGAGCAGCACGTGTTCTTGTTTGTCTCTCCACTGTTTGAAGGCCCGGAATAGTTTTAATTAAATTCGATATTTCTAATAATTGCTTTGAACGTTGTTGTAAGTCAATTTGATGATCGACTACAACTCGATCGACTTTATCCTTATTTTTATTTTGGTTTTGTCCGCCTCTATCAAATACAATTTGATCGGTAGACATTTGTTTAAAATGATGTGAAACAGTTAGAATTTGGCAATCTTCAGCAGCTATTTCCTCTAAACAACCTTTTAGCGATTTAGTCTTATTCTCAATTGTTGTCTTGATGCTAGTTAGCTTTTCGTAAGCATCAATTTTATTCTTAACGATAGTTAGTTTATTAACAATTTCATCTTCAACAACTTTATTTGATTGAGCAACTTGTTTAATTAAAGGTTGGAATAATTCCATAGCGTACTTTCTATATTCCTTCTTAATTTCATTTGCTACATCATTAGTATAAGTTAAAATATATTGTCTATTTAACGTTGCACCTTTTTTCACTAATTCTACTAGTTTTTCTTTTGTAAAAGTGAATTTTGCATCGAATACCGCTTCTTTAAATGATTCATCATACACATTGTGTTTTTTAGTAAATGAAATCATTTGTTCTTTAACAACCCATTCTAAACTAGAAGAAATCTGTTCACATACATTTTCATGTAATGCGAGTAGTCTTTTTTCTTTCTCTTGTTCGGTTTTCGACTTAGCAAATAGTAGTCCAACTTTAAAATTTGGTTGATTTGCTTCTAAAAATTGTTCTGCTAATTCACGTGTTTTAAAAGGCATTAGGATTGCATCTTTTAATATGCTAGCTAACAAGTCTTTAAATGAATGGTCAATGTCAGCAACAGCCTCTTGAATTAATGCGAGTTCTTTTATATATTTTTTTTCTTTTGAATGTAACTCGTCTATTGGCTCATTATCCATTAAGGACAGCAGTTCATTCATCTCTTCTTGCTTCAAGTGTTTTTGGTTTTTATGAAAGTCTTCTATTAAGAAGGATGTCGTATCGTAAATACTATTGGAAATGATTGTTTTTTTCTTTTCTATATAATTGTATAACGTAGTTTTTACTTCGTTATATTGGTTGTATTTATTTTCTTGTTCATATAAAGACGTAAAATATACGCCAGCAGGTTTGACGTTCCAGTTTGAGAATCCTTCCACTACACTTTCCTTAAAGGCATCGAAAGAAAGCTCATCATCATTATGTTTATCCACTTGATTAATTATTAGATAAAGTGGCTTATTATAACTTTGCAACATCTTTGTAAATTGAAAATTACTTTCAGCTTGAACGTGATTATAATCCATTACATAGAAAATGACATCTGCTAAATGAAGGGAAGCTTCTGTTGCAATTCGGTGAGCATCATCTGTAGAATCTACTCCCGGCGTATCAAGTACTGCTACACCTTCAGGAAAATTGGTAGTTGGGTGACTAATTTCAACAGACTTAACCTCATCCCCATCAAGACAGTACTTTTTCACTTTATTGATATCATATGGGTACGAAAACTGAACCGGTTCTGAATCTCGAAAATGAATTCTAGCATACGGTTTACCAGATTTAACTTTAACGACATTTGCACTTGTCGGAATTGGACTCGAAGGCAACAAATCTTCAGCAAATAGTGTATTAATCATTGTAGATTTACCAGCAGAAAAATGCCCACAAAATGCAATGTTTAATTCTTGAGTAGACGCTTTTTCAATTAATTGCTTTATTTTTTCAGCATTAATCAGATCATTAAATGTTACAAGTTGTTCATGAACCATTGTTAATCTTTTTAATAATTGGTCTTGCGATATATCTTTTGTAATTGTCATTTTTGTCATATGAAATCCAACCTTTATTTACTTACTATTAACTTAGTATATAACGGAATATGACTTTCCTCAATTTTTCTTACAAAGAAATTAACTTCACCAACATTTTCCTCAAAAGAATAAAATACCTAATTTTACACAATTTATAGAAGAACAAACGTAGGGAGAGGATGAAAAGCTTGGATGAGGTACTAATATCTAGGTCATTATTTGGTACAACGATGGGGTTTCATATAATTTTTGCAACACTCGGTGTTGGGCTCCCATTAATGATTTTAACAGCAGAAATAATATACCAAAGAACAAATGATCATGATTACGCAATCATGGCTAAGCGCTGGACGAAAACGTTTGCGATTTTACTCGGTGTAGCTATCCCATCCGGAACTATTGCAGGGGTTCAGTTGTCACTACTATGGCCAGGATTTATGGAAATTGTCGGAAAAGTCATTGCACTACCTTTTCAAATTGAAATATTTGCATTTTTCTTGGAAGCATTGTTTATGTCTATTTATGTTTATGCAGCAGATCGACTTTCGCCATGGATGAGAATAATCAGTTTGTTTTTTGTGGCATTAGGAGCGGTTGCATCTGCAATTTTAATAACAAATATTCACGCTTGGGAAGGGACACCAACCGGCTTCCGATTGGTCAATGGAGAAGTCGTTGATGTTGATCCATGGGCTGCTTTTTTTAACCCCAGCTTTTTCGTCACTGCTGGACATGTAACAGTTTCTGCGTATATGACCGGGGCTTTTGTTGTTGCATCTGTAGCTGCATATAAAATGTTGAAAGAAAAAAAAGATACGAAAGTTTATATATTTCACCGAAAAGCTCTCATGTTAGGTTTAATTATTGGTGGGATATTCTCTGTCTTAACAGCAGTAAACGGCCATGAATCTGCACAATACTTACATGAATATCAACCAGAAAAATTAGCAGCAGCTGAAGGGCTTTTTGAAACTCAATCCTATGCTCCATTAGCAATCGGCGGTTTTACTGATCGTGAAAGTAGAGAAGTGAAATATGGAATAGAAATTCCTTGGGCACTTAGTTTCTTAGCTGGAGATCGCTTTGATGAAGTTGTAGTCGGTTTGAACGACTTTCCAGAAGAATATTGGCCACCGCTCTTTGTTCATACGTTATTTAACGCGATGGTAGGAATTGGATTTTCACTGTTATTCCTTTCGATCATTGGTTTTTACTGGCGACATATTCGAAAAAAGCAATTTCCAAAATGGTTAATGTGGGCTTTTGTTTCTGCAGGTCCCCTATCCATGCTTGGAATTGAGTTCGGTTGGATCTTTGCTTGTACTGGACGTCAACCTTGGACCATTTACCGTATCCAATTAACGAAAGATGCAGCTACTGGGGCTGATGCAATTGGCGTCATTTTCTTCTTATTTATAGGATTGTATATCCTTTTAGCTATTGCAACTGTTTTAGTACTTCATTTTTATTTTAAACGTCATCCATTAGAAAAAGAGAAGATCGGAACGATACAATAGGAGGTGGTTCTTATGGGAGATGAATATTTAGCAGTTGCCATGCTTTGGCTGTTTGTTTTTATATATTCCGTAGCCGCTTCCATTGATTTTGGTACTGGATTTTGGTCAATGTTTTATGCCAAACGAAGACATACAAAAGCTACTAAGATTGCCAATCGTTTTTTATCACCTTCATGGAAAATTACGAATGTATTTATCGTACTATTAGTAGTAGCACTTATTACTTTTTTTCCAGGTGCTACATTTACATTAGGTGCTGTATTATTAATTCCTGGTAGTATTGTTTTGTTATTACTGGCAATTCGAAGTGCATTTATGGTTTATTCGTATGCAGCTTCTAAACATCGCGTTCAACTTAGCTATGTATCAGGTATTACAGGTATATTAATACCAGGATTTTTAATCAGTGTATTACCAATAACACAAGGTGGATTTATCGCAGTAAATGCTAGTGGCGAACAATTACTACTTGGAAAACTATTAAGTAGCTTTAGCTTTTATGCTTTTGCAGGGTTTGGTATTGCTAGCACTTTGTTTTTATCTTCATTATTATTAGCAGACTATTCACGCGCTGCTGATGATGATGATGCTTATAATACGTATCGGTTTGATGCGATTATTACCGGACCAATTTCTCTTCTAATGGCCTTTCTTGTTTTATTAACTATGGATTTCGAGGCTAATTGGTTATTAGAGAATTTACTATTTTATCGTAGTTGGTTACTTCTTTCCGTTTGCTTTTTCTTAATTGGGTATGGATCGTTGTTTATTAAGAGAAATGCAAAGATAGGAATGCCAAGACTGGCAGTTATAGCTATCGTATTTCAATACTTATTTGCAAGCTATGCCTATGGCAACGCACATTTACCTTACATTGTTTATCCAAACGTAACTATTGAATCCGGCTTTACACACCCAGCTATGTTCAAAGCTCTTTTCATCACATATATCGTTGGGTTTTCAATACTTTTACCTGGGTTTATCTATTTTTGGCGATTGTTTATGACCGATAAGCGTTATGTTAAACAAGAAGATTAAAAAAATCTCGGCGCATTGCCGAGATTCTTTTAATTAAGTTTGGTTATTTTTTTTCAATTTTTACAGCTGTACCATAAGCAAGAAGTTCTGATGCACCTTGCATTACTTGTGAAGTAACAAATCTCACATTAATAATTGCATCTGCACCCATTCTTTCTGCATCTTGTACCATGCGTTGAGTCGCTTTTTGTCTTGACTCCGTTAACATTTCGGAATATTCCTTAATTTCGCCACCTACTAATTGACGAAATCCTGCAATAATGTCTTTCCCAATATTTTTTGCTTGTACGATATTTCCTCGTGCCATACCTAATGACTCTGTCACTTCATAGCCTGCTATTGAATCAGTATTTACTAAGATCATCTTTATCTTCCTCCTTTTTCTCTACTATCCGATCGTTAATTACACCAATAATAATTAAAATTGAACCTAAAAGAGCTAATACAACAGCACTTGGAAATAAAGTTGCTGCAAGCGTTTCATTTGCAAAAACAGTCACAATTCCCCCAAAGTACAATGCTGCTGCAATAAATATTAAAACTAAGCCAGCTTTGAGCATAACTTCCCCCAATAAGGTATTTTTTGTATAACTTCATTATACTAGAATTTCCCTATTTATTCCTAATTATTTGCAATAGTTTACCTGATATTTTTATGGTGTTACCTTTACTATTTCCAGCAATGACTCGGTTACTAAATTATCCTTTTCAATTCCTTTTGCATTTTCATACATGCTAGCTAATTCTTCAAACCACAGTCTTGCTTCTTTTAAATAGTTTAAAGCCAACGTCATTTTTATCGAGCAATTAGCTTCTAAGTCGTTAATTTTTTTCTTTGATTTGAAATCATAAAATTGAGAAGTTAATGAATGACTAAAGTCAACTTCTTGTAGTGAATCACCAGTAATATTGATATCATTAGCAGCAATTCTCTTAAAGATAACAGTATTAAGTTCAGGAAGAATTAACATAGAAGTTTGTAAGGGAAATATAGGGCTAACATATCGAACTAGTTGTAAGTTTAAATCTTTCGCTTTCTGTTCTATTTCTCCCATAATAAAATTTGAGAAATTATTTTTAAGAAACAACAATTTAATCGGTTTTTCAACCTTTTCAAGAGAGAAATTCTGCAAATTTATATTGGTGTTTGGTTCGATAAACCTTTTTTCATTTAATAGTTTGCTAGGCTTCCTTTTAATGCTACTAAAAAGTGAGTGTAGAAGGTGGTTTTTTTTACTATTAAGTAGTTGTATATTTGTATATTTTCTAATTAAATTATCTCTCTCTTTTACGAAAGAACTTGCTTCTAAGAAATGTTTCATAACAAATTGTAAGCTAGTTTGAATATTACTTTCCAAACTAGTGATATCTTTTTCCTTATTAATAAGCATTGTTTCATCATACAAACCTGTCAGATTAATTTCCTCAATAGGTTTCTTTACGTTTTTTGGTAACAATATTTCTTCGATAATTAAAACACCTTTATCTTCAATCAATAATCCTTCAATTCCATTTTCTAATAAGGAATGTTGAAAAATGATCACTTTTCTATTTTCAGATTGTAATCGTTTCACGAGTGATGTTAATAAATTTGTATAATGACATCCAAATTTACCTTTTAATACAACTATTTTTCTAGTTTTTCTTAAATACTGGTTGATAAGTGAGGAAAAACCATCTCTTGTATATGCACTAATACGAAAACAGTTTTGATTTTGCACCAAACACACCTCCTCACTCATTTTTTTGTACCGTTAACTCTTGAATAGTACGCTTAACACCCTGCTCCATTTCAAACGAAGGTGCCCAACTTAATTCTTTTTTGATTAGATCGTTGCTTAAACAGCTTCTAAAAATGTCTCCTTCACGTTCATTAGTGTATATTGGATCAAGGCTTGATTGGCATTCTTTTTTTATGAAGTCATAAATATCATTAATTGTAACTTCCTTATTTGTACTTACGTTCAAAATTATATTTTTACCATTTAGTGCCTTGATTGTGGCATTAGCGACATCCTCTACAAAGATAAAATCTCGTGTTTGCAATCCATTACCATAAATTGTAGATTTCCTATTATTTAGGAGCTGTTCGGAAAATATTTTAATAACTCCACCTTCACCTTTATCACTTTGTTTAGGTCCATATACATTGGCATACCTTAAAATGCAATAGTTTATATTAAGTTGTTTGCAAATCGATTGGATATAATACTCGGAAGCTAATTTCGATATACCATAAGGTGTTTCGGGGCTTAGTTGACAATTTTCTAGAATAGGAACAGATACTTGATTTCCATAAACTGCTGCTGTTGATGCAAATACAAATGATTGAACTCCTGTATTTTTAGCTAAATCTAACATATTTAAAGTCCCAGTTATATTAATCTGCGAATCTATCATAGGATTTTTCACGGACTCAGGCACACTAACTTGTGCTGCTAAATGAATAATCCCGTCAAATCTTTCTGAATATAAATCCTGTAATTTTTTCCGATCACAAATGTCTGCATCAATTACTTTGAATAAATTAGAGGTTGGTAAATTTTTTTTTGCACCGGAACTGAAATTATCCAATACAACGACTTCATATCCTAAATCTAATAAACCTTTTGTAACGTACGAACCAATAAACCCTGCTCCTCCAGTAACTAACACCCTCATAACCCTACCTCCTCATATACTTTATCTATCTCTTTTAATACTTCATCTAAACCATAATTACTTTCAATAATGGTTTTTCCATTCCGACCAAAAGCTTTTCTCATTTCACTGTTATCTAGTAATACTTGGCAATATCTTGCTATCTCTTGTGGGCTTTGTACCGGTACTAAGAAACCACTTTTCTTATGTTTTACCAAATCTCTATTACCTCTAATGTTAGTAGCTACAACTGGCAATTTCAATAACATCATTTCCATTATCGATCTGGGTAACCCTTCACGAAGTGATACATTCAAACCAATCGTACTAATTGAAAGTAGATCTACAATATCCGTTCGGAACCCTAGTGTCTTAACATAGTTTGATAATTTTTCTTCGGCAATAATAGTTTCCATTTTTTCTCTTAAATGTCCTTCTCCTACAAGCAGAAAGATAAAGTCATGACGTACTTCTTTCATTATTTTTGCTGCCTCAATGAGGTCTATTTGACTCTTGTTTCTATTAAATTCTGCCAAATGTATTAAAACTTTTTTTTCGGTTGGGATTTTTAGTTTAGATTTGATAGCTTTTTTATTAGCCGATACTGTCTCGCTTAAAAATCTATTTATATCTATTCCTATGCCATGTATTAATTGAACTTTCTTAGGATTTATAAATGTTATTGCTTGATTGTAATCCTCATCATTTATAACAATTAGTTTATTAAGCCATTTACCTGCAATTGATTCTGATAATTTAAAGATGAAGTTTGTTAATTTACTACCTTGTTTATGAAAATGGAAGCCGTGAGCTGTATATACTAGAGGTACTTTTTTTGAAAGGTTGACTAGCCGCGTTATAAAAGAAGCAATTGGAGTGTGGACGTGAATTAAATGGAAGTTATTCAATTTCAAAAAATGATATAATTTAAACGTGGCGAATATATTTTTAAGACTAAATATATTTCTACTAAATGGAATATGATGAATTTTTACATCACTTAAATCATGACTTAATGTTGAGTTTTTGTCTAAACAAGTTGCTATTTCAACCTTTATCCCTTTCTTTTGCAAATGTGCGATATGAGGTATTAAAAATGCTCGAACAAACGACTCAATCGTCGTTACAATTAATATTTTTTTCATTTATTCCCTCCCCTCTTTTTTATATATTTCTATCATAAATGCCGAATTTATACAGGCCATTACGATCCACCAATGTCTTTGATATAATGCCTCAATTCCTAAAGAGAGACCTGCCATTGCAATAAACGCTAACATTAACCCATAGATAAGTGGCTTATTTCCTTTTTTTGTTAAGCGAAAAGCTATCGCTCCTCGCCAAAGGATATTAGCTAAAAATAATAAAAATATCGTAAACCCTATTAGTCCGAATTCGACTAAAATCCAGACAGGCGTATTATGAATAATAATATGATACTTTTCCGTAATTGCACCTAGCCCTATACCAAACAAAGGAGATTCATTGAATAAATTAAGACCTGTTTTAATAATTGTAAGTCTTGTATCAATTTGAGAGGATCTCGTAGCTAACCAAATAATTTCTTGTAAGTAATCAGAACCAGCGATTAGTATGATAGCAACTAAAGAAATAGTAGAAATAAAGGCTATTCGAAGAATGTAAATTGGGTTTCTCAACGCTTGTATTAGTAAGACAATTGAAAGTGCAAGCCATGCAGACCTTGAAAAGGTTAGAATAATTCCAACCAATAAGGTGTACGTTACTGTATAAGCCATTCGCTTACTAAAAAGAGGGTTCTTAGAGTATAACGAGGTAATGTGAATGGTAAAGATGACGACTAATAACCCACCAAATGCGTTTGGATCAATTAGCATTCCTGAAAGTCGACCAGTAAAGGAATTCACCCAAGTGAAAGTAATGCCTGTTAATTGACTAGTGATAAAGAATAAAATGGCAAGTAACGTATGAAAGGTAATACATCCAATTAAATAGGTAAGGACCCATCTCATTCGTTCCCAATTCGTTATGAATTGGCAGAAGATGAAGAATAAGCTGAACAAGACCACTAATCCAACGTCTTTTTGGATTAATACATATCTTGTTAGAATTCCAGATGATAAGACACCATTTAAAGTAGCGATTAAAAATGAGACTAATAGTAGTGCATGCCATATGGAAAATGTATATTTTCTAATTTGTAGTTTCGTAATCGTAACGACAAATAACATTATAAAAAGTAGATCTGCTGGTGCAAATCTTATTCCGAAGGGAGTTCGAAATTGTATTGGTAATAAAAACAAATAAAAAACAATCAATAGTCCAGTAATTCCATATTTACTAATGCCATTTCTAATATTATTCATAACTATCACTTAATACCTTCTCTAATAAGGAAACCAGTTGGTAAGTTTGTTCTTTTCTAGTTAAATTACAACTAATTAAAAGTGGTAAATCCTCAATCCTTGATTTCTTTTTATCTCGAATCCAATTATTTAATTGCCTGAATATTTGTCCGGCTTCATTACTTACAAATCCACGATTCGTATTTCTAATCAAATCTCCGGCAACATTCTCCCCATTTCCAACTGCTAATATTGGTCTTCTTGCACCAATATATTCATATAGTTTACCGGTGTAAATGCCTTTTTCTGTTTCATCATTCCAAAGTAAAAGCAATAAGATATCTGCTTGAGCTTGAATCTCTAAAACTTTACTATGGGATACAGGATCGAAAATTTTAATATAATCTTGTAATCCAAACTTGTTGCGAAGATTATTTATAAATTCCAGATTTCTACCATAAAAATGGACTTCAACTTCGTCAGCTATTTTTTTATTTTTAGCTAACACTTCAAATAACGGTGTCACATCTTGGTATCCTTCATAGACCATACCAGTGTATACAATTTGTAATTTCCCTGTTCTAGATGAAGAATTTTTTGTTTGCTTTGGAAAATCTTCTTCGTCATATCCGTTCATAATAACTTCTATTTTTGAATCGAACTTATTACGCAACTTATTTGCTAAAGGTTCTGAAATCGTTATAAGAGCAGATGCTGTTGTTAACGTTCGCTTTTCCAAGATTGATTCTAATAACTTTCTAATTGTTGGATAATTATAGTTCGCATTATCAACCCATAAATCTCGTAAATCAGCTACCCAAGGTATGGAATTATATTTTGCTAGCTTTTTTGCTACTAAAAAACTTGTAAATGGGCCTCCACTAGCTACAATTACATCAGGTTTCCATCGCTTTGTCAGTTTTTTACCAGCACGCAATGCATATGGGTACCAACCAATTTGTCCATCTGGGAAATGAAAAATTGTTTTATATAACGATGCTACCTTTTGTATCCACCCCTTCGAAGGTAGCTGATATCCTTTTGTTTCAATTGATTTTTTTCCACCAAATAGAAATTGAAAATATTTAGCTATTGAAAAATATTTTGTTCGAATAACATTTTTCTCCTTACTTTCAACAGTTAAGTTTGCCGGAAGTGGCTGATCTATAGCTGAAATGACTCGAACTTCATGCCCAAGTCTCTCTAAATATTTCACCATTTTTGTCACCCTTACTGCGCCAATCGTATTATATGGTGCAAAAAAGTAAGAGACAATTAAAATCTTCAATTCTATCACTCCTTCCAATTTGCTTAACTACTTACGAAATAGCCACATGTTTCGCAAATTTTTAGCCATAGTTATGAGGCTATATTCTTCTAATGAATAGAACGGAACTAAATGTCCTCCCCATTTCCGTTTTGCTTTAGCAATGTTGCGAATATTTGCTCCGCAAAAATCAATTCCTTTAGCTTTTGTTTTTTGTAGGTCATCAATCGTAACTTGATCTAAATAAACAGCTGCACCTGATGTGAGATATTCTTCTTTTGTTCCTCTAATCCACCCAATTGCATATCCGTCATCTCGATGTAAACAAATTGTAGCACTTGCCACTTCACCATTAGGTGCGTAACATAAGTAAGTTCTTAAGTGGTTTTCTCCTAATAAATCAAATAATAAATTTAAATCTTCTAATGATAGATTATGAGAGAAGGATTGCCTCTTTTCTGTATCTAATAAACAGTTATAAACATCCTTAAGGTTATTAGATCGTTCAGCAACAAATCCTCTTTTAATTGCTTTTCTTATATTCGTTCTAACTTCAGTTTGGGCCAAGTGTATTTCATAAGGAAATTTTATTTTATACGTATATTTAACTCCTACATGAAATCTATTCCAAATCCAAGATCTACTATCTTCAATTCCTGGTGGTAACATCAACATATTTGCTAATCTTCTTTTCTTCATTTCCCCTGAAAGATAATCAGAGACCTTTATCCATTGGTTATAAATGTTATATATTTTTTGCGTATTCGTTGTACTAAATTCTAGGCCAATATATGGATTTAAAGGTGGAAGAATAATCTTTCCACGTTTATTTAAGTACCACACAGTTTTTACATTAGGAAATGCCTTTCCCTCTAATGACCAATTAAGTTTAAATGGTGCAACCGCCCACTTTAACTTGTTAAATTCAAGCCACCCTTCTAATAAGAGTGGACTCTTACTTTTGTTGAATTCATCAATATTCATTATTTTGCTCCTTATTTTTTAAAGAAAAATGCCGTTCCATTGCATACCATGAAAAAAATGTATGAATGATGTACCCAAAAGTACCGGCAATACTTAACATTAATATAGCTGTAGTTGCAGTGACATTTAGCCAGTTGGCAAATACTAAAGTTATTAGAAGTAAGAGGATCCTTATAACTTCACGATAAAGGTGGAAATCCTGCCTTTCAAAAACTGGAATGTTAGAGCCAACAGGTGCAGAAACAAATTGAAAGAAATACATAATGGCAAGAAGTTGCAAATAAACACCTGCTTGCTTCCATTCGTCTCCAAAAACAAAGGCAAAAAGGGGAGGAGCAAATACCGCTAAAGTAGTAATAAATACAACAGATATAAGCGCAATAGATTTAAATGTTTTCCAAAAGAGGTGGCGAATTGCTCGTTCATCCGACTTATTAATCTTTGAAGCTTCGGCTAGGTAGACTTCAGAAACAGCACCACCAATAATAGCGATAGGCAGCCCTAAAATTCGCTGAGCTAAAATATATAACCCAACAACAATTGGGCCATAAAAAGCGGTTAACAATAAAGCTGGTAATTGAAGGCTTACACTATTTAATAGTGCTGAACCACTCGATAACATTGGAAACCTACGATATCTACTCGCAGTTTTTCGTATTTGATGCCAAGACACTTCCTTCAACAATGCTTTCTCGTGGCGGAATGATAAGATTGTGATGGTTATGCCCGCTACTAATCTACCAATGACATCACCGATAAGTAAGCCTGTTTTCCCCAATTTATTAAAACCTAGTATTATTTGTGATAGTACTTGAATTGTCGATTGATTTAACTTTGTTATTGAAATGTTTTTAAATGTTTCCGTTCTGATAGACCAGTAATGAACAGCTTGAAAGGTAGATCCACCAATAAATGCAATTGGAATGAGCCAAAGAGCTCCTGCTAAAGTGGGTGTATTTAAAAAGTAAGCAATATTTTCCGCAAATAAAGTGAAAATGGAGAAATGGAGAATGCTAAATAGGAGAATAAGAATAAAACATAATGCTAATACGTTAATTGCTTCTTTATTATTATTGGGAAGGGGAAGTGGAATAGCCATCTCATATAATAAAGAACCTATGACAACAAGGATTGACAAAATAGATAAATATACAGAGTAAACACCAAATTCTTCTGGTGAATAAATTCTCGTTAATATAGGTGTAGACAAAATAATTATTAATTGAGAAAAAGCAGTACCTCCAGCTAAGACACCTACATTTTTAGCAAATTTTCCTTTAGGAATTAGATTCTTCCATTTCATGCTATTTCAACACTTCTTGTAATTTTTCAGCAATGAATACTTGCTTATCATATGTCATTTGTGGCCAAATCGGTAGTGACAGGACTTCCTTTGTTAGCTTTTCAGAGTTAATAATCATTTTTTTATTATTTGAATAGATGTTCAGTTGGTGAACTGGGATTGGGTAATAAATCATTGATCCTATATTGGATTTCGTTAAATAATCCTTTACAATATCACGTTTTTCATTGCTAATCTTCGTAGTATATTGATGATAGACATGGTAACAATCATCATCTTCATATGGTAATGTAATCTCGTTAATATGTCCTAAAAGCTTTTGGTAATTTAACGCTACCGATCGCCGAGCGTTATTCCATTTATCAATATAAGGAAGTTTTACGCGCAGTATTGCCGCTTGAATTTCATCTAATCTAGAATTGTACCCTAGCATTTCATGATGATATTTTTCCTTAGAGCCATGTGATCTTAGCATAGCTGCTTTCTCTGCTAATTCATCATTATTTGTAACAATCATTCCACCGTCTCCATAACACCCTAAGTTTTTTGTAGGAAAAAATGATAAACAGCCGGCCTCTCCAATCGACCCTAATTTTTTACCTTTATAAGTCGCTCCAAACGCTTGAGCTACATCTTCTATTACTTTTAGTTTGTGCTTATACGCAATAGTCATTATTTCTGTCATATTTGCACTTTGACCATACAAATGAACAGGTAATATTGCAGTTGTTTTACTTGTTATAACACTTTCTATTTCATTTGGATTAATATTGAAAGTTTTCTCATCTATATCAACAAAAATTGGTTGTGCACCAATAGCATGAATGGCTTCTGCAGTGGCAAAAAAAGTAAATGGAGTTGTTATTACTTCATCCCCTTTTTTTATTCCAGCAGCTTGTAAAGCGATAACTAATGCATCAGTTCCTGAATTAACTGCTACAGCATGTTTTGTTCCTAAATAACTGGCAATCTCTTTCTCTAACATTTTCACATTTTTCCCCATAATAAATTGCCCAGACTGTAGGACATTATTTATAGCAGAATTTATCTCTGTTTTTAATTCTTCTATTTCACTCTCTAAAGTAAATGGTGGGATCTCCATTTTCTTTCGTCCTCCTCCTACTTAATTCACGATATAGTTAATTTCCTAATAATCGAAATCTATTATTTTGTTGCCTAATTTCTTGATGTGTTTTTTCAAGTAATTGAATAACCTCTACCCCATTTTGTCCATCAGATAAAGGATTTGAGCGATTCGATATACAACTTAAGAAATGATTACATTCTAATTTCAATGGATTACTATCACCGATAAACAAAACTTTCTTTCCTTTATCAATATTCTCTAAATCATCACTAACTGTTTTTCGATGTAGGATGACGCTCTGGTCATGTTCGTTGTAAACGAGCATCCCTTCTCTTCCAACAATGATCATTTTCCTTATATCCTCAGGGTAATACCACGAGATATGCATATTTACTGAGAGGTTATTAGAAAAACCTAAATGCAAGTAAACATCATCCGCTATATCTTCCTGAAGAATTGATTGACTCTTTGAAGTTATAACCTGAGGATGTTTTTCAAATAAATAAAGTATTACCGCTATGTCATGAACAGCAAAACTCCAGAGAACATTTTCAAAAGATCTAACTTTCCCTAGCTTGGTCCTTTGTTGATGGATACTTTTTACTTCACCGAGCTTACCTCTTTTTATATAATTTTTGATAAATTGAATTGCCGGTTGGTATAAAAGTAAATGACCTACCATTAAAATAAGATTACGCTTTTCCGCAACTTTAACTAGTTTTTCACCTTCGGAACTCGAAAGTGTAAACGGCTTCTCCACCAAAACATCCTTACCTGCTTCAAGTGCTTTTTTTGCCAATACGAAATGAGTATTAACCGGCGTTGCAATGACAACACCTTTTATACTTTTATCAGTAAGAACATGATCCATATTTGAATAAGTAGGAATGTTTGGATACTCATTTTTTAGCTTACGCTGTAAAGCCTCATCCGGTTCAACTACAGCACCTAATGCACCAAGTTTATAAAATGTTTTTACATGGTTAATTCCCCATGCACCAGCACCAATTACAGCAATTTTTATCATAGTAGCGTCACCTTATTATTTAAATATTCCTTTGGCATTGATTTTGTGATATTCTTCGTATCAAATACAGAAGAAGCATTTTCAACTATTTTTTCATAATCGACATTACTATGGTCTGTTGTAATGATAATTAAATCCTGTTTTGATATGTTATAAACGGTAAGTGGTGTAGATGAGAGCGATATTCCCGGAGAAAATATTTGTGGTACATTCGGGTCGTGGTACATGACCGAAGCATTTTCTTTTTGAAGAAGTTTAATTAGTTGAAGAGCAGGTGATTCCCTGTAATCGCTTATATCCTTCTTATAAGCAACCCCGACAATCAATACTTTTGCTTTTGATAAAGTGATACCTTTTTTGTTTAAAATTCGCATCGCTCTGTCACGAACAAACTCTGGCATTTTTCTATTTATTTCTCCTGCGAGTGAAATAAATTGTGTATTAAAATTAAGTTCTTTTGCTTTCCATTCTAAATAATGCGGGTCAATCGGAATGCAATGGCCTCCTACTCCTGGGCCAGGATAGAATGGCATAATTCCAAATGGCTTTGTAAATGCCCCGTCTAATACCTCCCAAACATTTAAGTTCATTTTGTCGCAAAGTAAGGTTAGCTCATTAACCAATCCAATATTTACGGCACGGAATGTATTTTCATACACTTTTACTAACTCAGCCGCTTTCGCACTCGACATTGTAATTACATGGTCAATTACTTGCTCATATAATATTTTTGCCAGTTCATTTGAATTTTTCCCGACTCCACCAATTATTTTATTTGTACTTTTTGTGGAGAAGCTTTTATTACCTGGGTCAACTCTTTCAGGTGTATGAGCTAAGTAAAAATCCTCCTCTACTTTTAAGGTCGATTTTTCTAATAAAGGTAAACATACCTCCTCTGTCGTCCCAGGATATGTTGTTGACTCAAGACAAATTAATTGTCCTCTTTTTAAATGTTTCGCAATACTTTTACTGACTTCTTCAACATATTCTAAATTTGGAGTTAAGTTTTTTGTTAAAGGCGTCGGCACACAAATAATAATAACATCTAAATCTTTTACGATTTCAAAATGATCAACAGCTTTTAGTTTTCCATTATTAACAACAGTAATTAGTTCTTCGTCTTCAACATCTGAGATATAATTTTTCCCTTCATTGACACCTGCAACTTTTCTTTTATTTAGTTCTATACCAACCACAGAAAAGTTTTGTTTCGCCAACTCTACTGCTAGAGGAAGCCCAACATAACCAAGGCCAACTATACCTATTTTAGCTTGACGCTTTGTGATTTTTTTCAATAAATTCTCTTTTGTCGTCATATTTTTCTCCATAATCTCCTTCCCTTCATTACTTCCTAAAAATATAGGCATTGTCGCATGCCCTTCATGTGAAATTCCTTCAGAAAATAAAACTGTTTTTATAGTTAATAGAAGTATTTTAAGATCTAGTAAGAAACTTTGATTGTCTACGTACCACACATCTAGTTTAAATTTTTCTTCCCAACTTAATAGATTTCGTCCGTTCACTTGAGCCCAACCAGTAATTCCTGGTCTAACATCATGACGTCTTGCTTGTTCTTCATTGTACCTTGGTAAGTACTCTAATAATAATGGTCTAGGACCAACCAAACTGATATCTCCTTTTAGTACATTGATTAATTGTGGTAATTCATCTATGCTCATTTTCCTCATTAACTTTCCAAGTTTAGTTAACCGCCTATCATCTGGTAATAGCTCACCAAATTTATCTGTTTCATTTGTCATAGTTCTAAACTTATAAATTGTGAACGGTACACCATTTTTTCCAGGTCTAACCTGCTTAAACAAAATTGGTGAGCCTATTATTATTTTAATTGCAAGTGCAATCAGTAACATGACCGGTGATAAAACGATACTGAGAATAAGAGCAATTGAAAAATCAAATAAACGCTTCATAGTATAACGCTCCCTTCACAATTGTAAGTATAAGTACAATTATACCTACAATAATCACTCATTCCCTACGATACCTAAGACATGATTACTGGATAAATTTAACTGGTTACTTGCCTTGCGCACTTCATTTTTAGTGCACTTATTAATATTAACTACCAGCAATGATGCATCTGAAATAGCTGCCAAGGAAGTGGAATCTGCAACAGTTAAAGAAGGACTATCGACTATAACATAATCTGCCTTTGCAGTTAATTTTTCAATTAATAATTTTAATCTCCTCGATGCTATTAATTCTGCCGGATTAGATACGATCGAACCAGCGGTAATAACATAAAGCTTATCAATATCAGCTTTTTGTATAATGCTTGTTAATTTACTTTCACCAAGTAAAAAATTTGTTAATCCTTCTTTATTAGACAAATGAAATGCTAAGTGTCCGGCTGGTTTTCTAAGGTTACAATCAATATAAATTGTGTTTTTTCCACTTTGAGCAAAGGCGGTTGCTAAGTTTGCTGCAATAAGAGATTTTCCCTCTCCCTCTTTAGTACTCGTAATTAGAATTGATTTATGTCCATGGATATTCATCACATCAATGGTAGCTCGAATAGCTTTGAAAGATTCGGCTGCTGGAGAATTTGGTTTCCAAACTGTTGCCATCTTTAAAAAACGTTCATCGAAATGTTTCATTAACTTTCACCCTCTTTATCTTTTTCGTTAATGATAAAGGCGTCAAAATGTGAAATATGGCCAATTACTTTAATATTCATATCCTCGTATACTTCATTAATGTTTTGAAACTTTACGTTCAATACCTCAATAATAAAAGCAAATGTTAAAACAAGAAGTAACACTAAAAAAAATGTTATTAAAGTGATTAGCTTTATATTAGGTTTAATTGGTTCTCCATGATTACTAATGGAAGCTGGCGTCAGGATTTTCACATTTTTATTTCCGAAGATAATTTCAGTTTCTTCTAGAAATGTTTCCGTTACTAAATTTGCTATTAACGCAGCTCTATTTGGGTCTGTATCTTGAACTGCAATAGTAAACACTTGCGAATGGTTAATCTTTTTTACATCAACCTTTTCGGATAGTTCGCTTCTTGTTGTTTGATTTCCTAACTTTTTAGCAACTTTATCTAAAATTGCTGGACTTTTAATAATAATCTGGTACGTATCGATAAGTAAAATGCTTGTTTCTATATCACCTGCAAATTGCCCTGTGACAGGATCCGTCTCACTTGCTAATAGTTCAGTTTCTGCTTCATATATTGGCGTAATGAAAAAGATACAATATAAAGCTGTACAAAAAGTGAATAGTATTGTTGTCAATGAGACTAACTTCCACCTTTTCTTTAATACTAAAAGAATATATTTAAATTGAATAATTTCCTCCATTTTTCAATCCTTTCTACCACGTTGTTCATATGTGGTTTTTTCTTCAATCTTCTATTTAGCAAAAAAATACCTACGTGTAGTAATAACACTATCCAAACATTACCTACTCCCCATATCTTATTGACACAATGCCTTAAGTGTATGGGTATAACCACTATTTTTTTCAATTCATTGATAAAAAAGCGGAAAAAAAGAAGTACAAAAGTACTCCTGTTACAAAAAGAGATCTATATTTAAATGTTTTACCTGCTTTAAATGTATGTATAACAAATGTTGTACAAACACTAAAGGTAAACTTATGATAAGGTGTGAGATTATGCATACAATGTGGAAAGGATCAATTAGTTTTGGACTCGTCCATATTCCGATTAAATTATTTGCTGCAACAGAAGACAAGGATATTAAATTCCGCTCGCTTCATAAAGAATGTAAAAATCCTATTAAGTATGAAAAAGTTTGCGCTGTCTGTGATAAAGAAATAAACCAAGATGATATTGTTAAAGGCTATGAATATGAACCAGGCAAATATGTAATTGTAGATCCTGAGGACATTAAAGAGTTAACAAATACATCAAGTAAACGAGTTGAAATCATCGATTTTGTCTCGATTGAGGAAATTGATCCAATCTTCTATAATAAATCTTATTTTATTGGTCCTAATGAAAACGGTGAAAAACCATATAGTTTGCTAAAGAAAGCAATAGAAGAGACTGGAAAAATAGGAATTGCAAAAATTACCATACGGTCAAAACAACAATTGGCCGTAGTCCGTGGGTATAAAAACGGATTATTACTCGAAACGATTCATTGGCCAGATGAAGTTAGAAATATTGAACATATTCCTAATTTTTCAGAACAATTGGAAGTAGATGAAAGAGAGTTAAATATGGCCAAAACGTTAGTGGAACAATTAACGACAGAATTTAACCCAGATAAGTATACAGATGAATACCGTACAGGTTTAATGGACTTAATTGAAAGTAAAATGAAAAATCAAGAGTATAGTACACCTCATCAAGAACCAGAAACAAATATTATTGATTTAATGGATGCCTTGCAAGCAAGTATAGATGAAACGACACCTAAAAAGAAAAAGAAAATAAGAAAAAAGAAGGCAGTGTCAGGTGAATAATGTCATTCATAAAACCAATTCTTCCTACTCTTACAAATCTTGTTCCAAAAGGTTCAGAGTGGCACTTCGAAATAAAATATGATGGGTTTCGCTGTCAATTACATTGGGATCAAGAGAATCTAATATTATACAGTCGAAATGGGAAAGATTTGGGTTACTACTTTCCTGAATTAAAGCAGCTACAAGTACTGTTTACTAAGGGTTTTGCTAACAACTCTTTTGTCCTAGATGGCGAACTATGTTGTTTGGACCAAAACGGTGTACCAAACTTTGATGCCATTCAATATAGAGGTCGACTTAAAAACGAAACTAAAAGGGTAGCTGCCGCAAAGGATCATCCAGCTACTTTTCTTGCTTTTGACTTACTATATTTTAATAATGAAAAAACATTAGATCTTAATTATATAGAAAGAAAGCGAAAGCTAATATCCTATTTTTCACAAATTGATGTATATGGAAAGTTTTTATCAGTGATAAAACAAGAAGAGAACTTCAAAATTTTATGGAATAAAGTAGTATCCCAAAACCATGAAGGAGTTATCGCTAAACATACTTCAAGTAAATGGATACCAGGAAAACGAACAGAATTATGGAAAAAAATTAAAAATTATAAAAAAGTAAAAATAATAGTTACTGGTTATCACATAGATAACGGTTATTTTATTGCCAGTGTCTATAATGAAAATAAGATAATGAATGTTGGTTCCTTTATTCATGGATTAACTCCAGATCAACAACTTGCCCTAAAGACCATTATCGATCGAAATGCAATTACAAAGAAAAATAACTCTGTCCTAATGGAAGCAAGGATAGTCGTTGTTTTAAATATCATCGGCTTACAAAACGGAACGTTAAGAGAGCCACGATTTGTCTCATTTGAATTAAATGAACCTGTGGAGGAATGCACATGGGAGCTTCTAAAAATGAACGCATCAAACTGACTATTAATGACCAAGAAGTAGCAATCACTAATCCGATGAAAAAACTATGGCCTTCAATAACAAAAAGTGAATATATCAATTATTTAATTACAGTATCCCCCTTGCTATTACCTTATTTGAGAAAGCGTTTATTAACAGTTATTCGTTACCCAAACGGTGTACAAAATGAAGCCTTTTTTCAAAAAAACAGTCCCGAGTATACACCCGACTTTGTGGAAACAAAAATGGATGATGGAAAGAATTATATTTTATGCTCTAACCTAGAAACATTAATATGGTTAGGAAATCAAGGAGCAATTGAATATCACATTCCATTTCAACAATTTGATGAAAATGGACCTAGAGAAATTGTGTTTGATTTAGACCCTCCCTCTCGAGATCACTTTTTGTTAGCTATTGAGGCAGCTCTAATAATTAAAGAGATCCTTGAAAAGTTAAATATTGTTTCATATATAAAGACATCAGGAAACAAAGGAATGCAAATTCTTATTCCTCTCCTATCAAATTCATTTACATATGAAGAAACAAAGGTATTTACTGCTTTTATAGCGTCTTACTTAGTTAATAAAGAACCTAAATGGTTTACAATTGAAAGGCTTAAAAAGAATAGAAAGGAAAGACTTTATGTGGATTTCATTCAACATGCAGAAGGAAAAACAATTATAGCTCCATATTCTGTTAGGGGAAATGAAGATGCTCTTGTTTCTACCCCATTACAATGGTCTGAAGTAACAAGACAATTAAATCCAAGTACATTTACGATGGGGGAAGTTATAAATAGGATTAAAGGTGAAAATCATCTGAAACTTAATTTAAAAGAAATGGAAATAAAGAATAAAGGATTACACCAGTTAATCAAAAATATAAACAATTTAACGTAGAGGCATCTTATGAATTATCACAAAAAAATACGCCTAATTGGCGTATTTTTACTACTCATCTCTTCTTTCTTTTTCTCTTGTGTAAGTATCTTTTCCTGGATCATGATGTTCTCTTAAACTCTCTGTCGGTGTTTGATTATTTGTAAGAGCAGCTTTACGTTGCGTTTTTCTTTTCGTCATAAAAACATCTCCTCAATACTTCTATATAATGGTAGTATTGTACATATATCTATTTTTATTCATACATAATAAAATTGCTAGGAGAGACCTACTCATGAAGAAAATAACAATTATCGTATTTATCATTATAGGCATTTTTGGAATTATATTTATAACATATCAGCCAAATAACTCGGAAAGATATGTATACCATCATACAACGAAAGAATTATATTATGTTAACAAAGAACAATTACTACCTAAAATATCGACCGTTAAAATAGCAGCGATTGGTGACATTCTCATTCATAATGTTGTCTATTATGATGCAAAGACTGCTGATGGTGGTTATGATTTTAGACCGATGTTTGAACCAGTAAAACATTACTTAGAGTCCGCTGACATAACAATTGCTAACCAAGAAACGATGATCGGTGGTACTGATATCGGTTTATCTTCTTATCCTCGTTTCAATAGCCCTTTTGAGGTTGGGGATGCCCTAAAATATGTCGGAGTAGATGTAGTCACACTTGCAAACAATCATACATTAGACCGTGGAGAAGTTGCCATTAAAAATGCAATAAACCATTGGAATGCATTAGATATCACTTATACAGGGGCATATATTTCAAAAGAAGATAGTCAACAAATAAGATATATGAATAAAAATGATATAAAATTCTCTTTCCTTTCTTATACATATGGAACAAACGGAATACCCGTTCCTAAGGGCAAAGATTATTTAGTCAATTTGATAAATAAAGATAAGATGAAAAAAGACATTAACGAAGCAAAACAAAATAGTGATGTAACAATCGTATCAATGCATTTTGGAAATGAATATGAACTTATGCCGAATAATTATCAAATTGATTTGGCAGAGTTTCTAGCAAAAGAAGGTGTTGATATTGTTATTGGCCACCACCCTCATGTCCTACAACCTGTGCAATGGATAAACCGACCAGATGGAAAGAAGACCTTTGTCGCTTATTCACTTGGCAACTTTATATCTGCCATGTATGGCGTGGACCAACTAGTAGGCGGAATTTTACAAATTGATGTTGAGAAAAAAGTAGTTGGTAAAAAAATAGATATTTCATTAAAAGAACCAACATTTATTCCAACATATACACATGCACCAGGTTTCAAAAACTTTAGAATTTTACCAATGGCATCATTAACTAATGAACAATTACAAAATGTTGACGAACACCTAAACAGGTATAAAGATTTAATGACAAACTGGGTAGCTGATATTAATTATATAGATAAGATATCAACTACATCTTCAACTGAATAATTTATTCGAAACAACATACCTTAAGACAGAGGTGATAGCAATGCATAATGATGAAGAAAAAAACATGTCTAAAATAAATACTTCTAACCGTTTGTATGCTGAGCCGTCAACTTCTCCAAAAATTGTTGCCAAAATGGATTCTGATCCTAAAACAGCTTTAGATCAAAATCCTTATAATGAAGAAGAAATGAAAATTCAAAACCAAAAGGTACTTTCATACTTCGAAGATTAAGTATTGAATTTCAAAGTTTAGAAAGAAAATATGAAAAAAAGAGACTAGCCATATGGCTAATCTCTTTTTTTGTTTGCCTGGCAACGTCCTACTCTCACAGGGGGACAGCCCCCAACTACCATCGGCGCTGAAGAGCTTAACTTCCGTGTTCGGTATGGGAACGGGTGTGGCCTCTTCGCCATCATTACCAGACAAGTTATTAAATTAAAGGAACATCGTTCCTTCAAAACTAGATAACGACAATCACATACATTTAATAGTCCAGCTGCGGCTCCTAGTTTCTCGAGGTCGCTTCACTCACTCAGTCGAAGTCTTTTGGACTTCTCATTCATGAGTTCCAGCGCTTGTCGAAACTATACAGTCGCCTCGCTTTTTATATTTTGGTTAAGTCCTCGATCGATTAGTATCTGTCAGCTTCACGTGTTACCACGCTTCCACACCAGACCTATCAACCTCATCATCTCTAAGGGATCTTACTT